>NZ_JBKTXS010000034.1:0-20874 GCF_046951855.1 Lentihominibacter sp.
AATTCCAAAAACAAGAAAAAATAACATAAGAAAATAGGTGAGCCAAAAGCTCACTTATTTTTTCACACTGTTAAAAGGAGAGAATTTAATTGAAAAAAATACAGCTGAAATCCTTTGGAAAAATAAATCTTTCCCTGGATGTCCTCGGAATTATGAATAATGGATTCCACCAAGTGGAAATGGTAATGCAGCAAATACTGCTATGTGACGATATAATGATAAGATGGAAAGAATATTCATGCGATCATATGATTACTATAAGTGTGTCTACCAATAAATACTTTCTTCCTACAGATGATCGTAACCTCGCCTATAAAGCTGCCATGCTTATGTCTAAAAAATACGGAAACGGTCGTTCAGGCAAAATCATAATAGATATCAAAAAACGCATCCCAATATCTGCCGGCCTTGCCGGAGGCAGTAGCAATGCCGCCGCTGTTCTTCACGGAATAAACAAACTATGGGAACTGAAACTTTCCGTAAAAGAACTGTGCCTCATAGGAAATGAACTCGGTTCAGACGTTCCTTTCTGTATCATGGGACAAGCGGCGGCAAACAAAAATCTCCATCCTGACTTTACCGAGGATCCTCTTTCCTGCCACTGCGCTCTGGCAACAGGAACAGGAACTACCTTAAAACCTCTTAAAGGTCTTAAGAGTCACTTGGTTCTTTCAAAACCGGCATTGAGTGTATCTACAGCTAAAGTATATCAGGGTATAGATTCAGAATACATACCTCACCATCCCGACAATGATGAGATGATAAAAGGTCTCAGCACAGGAGCCATTGGGCTTGTCAAAAAAAATATGATCAATGTACTTGAAAACTTCACACTAAAGCATTATCCTATAGTCAAATATACAAAAAATCAAATGCAGAAATTCTGTGATACGGGATGTGTCCTTATGAGCGGAAGCGGACCTACAGTCTTTGGGCTGTGCAGAAATATGGAGCAAGCTAAAAAAGTCTGCCGTGAAATGCTCAGAGAAAATAAAGAAAGCTTTTGGACGCGCACTACATGGTAAAGAAATAATCTATTTAGGTGAACAATATGTTGAATTTTGATATCCAGAACCATAAACCTCTCAGGGAAATGGTCTACGAAGAATTAAAAATGCAGATCCTGACAGGCGCCATAGTCCCCGGGACCAGAATGATGGAAGTAGAGCTGGCCAACCAGATAGGTGTCAGCAGAACTCCTGTCAGAGAAGCCATTAGAAAGCTTGAAAAGGAGGGACTCGTAATAATAGAGCCTCGCAAAGGTGCTTACGCCTCCCAGATTTCAACAAAAGACATGGTAGAGATTTTGGAGGTAAGACAAAATATGGAAGGTCTTGCAGCCTATTTTGCAGCTTCAAGAATGCAGCCGTCTCAGCTTGAAGATCTGAAAAATATATCGGCAAAATACAATACCGCCGTTTCAGAAGGAAATATGGAAGACATGATCCAGTACGATACACGTTTCCATCGTATCATCGTGGAATCTTGCAACAATAAAATTCTTGTACAGATGATCGAACAGCTCCAGGAACTTGTACTCAGATTTAGATACATATATTACGATGATTTCAAAAGGGCTGAAAATATGCCGGAGGAACACAGAATAATACTTGAAGCCATTGAAAGCGGCGATGCCAATGCTGCACGCGAAGCCGCTGATATACATATCAACAGGCTTAAAGAACTCGTAATAAGCGAAAATGTACAGCCAAAACATATTGAATAATAAAAACCACTCTTATGTATAGAAAGTGTACATGATGAATCTTTGATTCCGTCATGTGCACTTTTTTTATGCAGAAAGCATATAATCAATTCTTTATGAATATTGTTTATGAGAAATACTTTTCAATAATAACAAGGAGGTCGCAATACATGAATATATCGCCTTATGATAATCTGCCCGTAGGCAATAAAGAACCGCAGCAGGAGGAAGCGCAGCAGCCCGAAAATTTACAGTATGTTGACGTACCGATAGAAGAACCGGCCGAAGATATCCCCCCTGAAAAACCCGAATCCGAAGAGAGTGCAAAACCCATAGCAGATATTGATGAAAACATCGAAATTATCCTGCCCGAAATTCCTCAGACACATACTATCGATGAAACACAGGCAGAATCACAGCAGGAGACCGTCTTAAAAGACGACTTTGAAACACAGCATCCTGCGGTTATTCCATCCCAACCTTCCGGAAAAGCCTCCGCAGAACCGGCCCCGATACAACGTGAGAGCCGGGATTTTACAAAGATCACGCCACTAACATCCTCATCTCAATATTCCAAACTTAAACTCAGAAATATGTGGGATGCGAAGGAATATGTACTGCCCTTTGAGGAAACTTTACTTGTGCCGGACACTATGCCGGACATGGGTTCCGTATTATTCGCAGAAGGCAATATAGCGCTTTCACAGCCCGGAAAAGCAAGCTATGAAAAATCCGATCCTGTTTCCGGAGAAATCATCGTATATACAGTTTACAAGCCTACTGACAGCGCTGACTCTCCGGTAGACGTGATAAAATCCTCTATTCCTTTCAAAACTGATAAATGTTGGGAAAACACAGAAGGCAGTACCTTCAAAATCTCTGTATCAATAAAGACTATTTCGGCTGAAATGCTCAACGAACGTAAATTTACCGTAAAAGGAAACATTTCTATACGTTTTATAGAGATTATCCAGAAAGATTTAATGCTTTTCAATGGCATAGGAGATAATGATCTAATACAAAAAAGCAGCTCATTAAACGCCTCCGATCTTATATTTGAAACTACTGAGACAACTGAAATCTCACAGGAGATAAATATACACGAGGAACAACCTTCTCCGGTCAAGATACTCAAGGAACACTTTAATATCATAGAAAACCACAAGCAGATCACATCAGGAAAACTCGTAATAAACGGCACCATACTTTCCGAAATATTATATCTGGGACAGGAGGACGGAGAAGAGAAATTGTGCAGTCTGAAAAACAAAACAGACTTTACTCAATTTATCATTATAGAAGAGAATATCGATACTGATCTAATACAAACATCTTTTAACAACGATGGTCTGAAAACAACCATAGAAAACCAAAATCAGTTTCTTCTCCAGGGAAAGATCTTGACAGTTATATGCGGATACGAGAATAAAAATATCCCTATAGTATCCGACGCCTACCATAAAAATCAGGATATAAAATTCGATATATCAAGTCAGCCTCTTTCTTCCATAGAAGGTACTGTTTCAGGAGAAGTCTCCGCCAGAGAAATTGTAAATATCGAAGAGACAGATAAAAAACCGGAAACCCTGCTCTGCGGTTCCGGAAGAATAACAGAGATAACAGGTAATTCCGAACGCGGACGTATAATAATAGAAGGAAATGTAGCAGTCAAGATTCTTGCCCTTGATGAAAACAAAGTTCCTTTCGTAATAGACAGCACTGTACCTCTGCGCGGATCTCTTGAAATGAGTGATGCCGCAGAAGGTTTAAATATTAATGTATCCGCCGCTGTAAAAGAATTCTGGTTTGACTCTATCAACAGCCGCCAGTTAGAAATAAATATAGGAGTTTCTCTCGAAGTTTGGGCCATAGGGCAAAAAAACTTTACAACCCTCGAAAATCTTTGTTTTACTGAAACAAAGACCCCAAAAAAACGTGTATCTATGGCCATATATGTAGTAGGTGGCACAGATACCATGTGGGACATCGCAAAACGATACAAAACAGATATTGAAAGCTTGGTGCAACTTAACCAGCTGGACGCCGAAAAGCCACTGACTGAAGGTACAAAACTACTGATAATGAAATAAATTCCAAAAAATTTCTCCAGAATATGTATAATTCCTCCGCGTCCTGTAAAAACTTACGATACCAAGTAAAGTTTATACTTAAAGGAGGAATGGGAATTGAAAAAAATATCCGACGAAAAAAAATGTGTCATTTGTCTGACACTCGTAATAATAATGGGTCTTCTTCTGTTTTATACATATATCGGTGACGAGGGAAATCATCATGAAGGTATCATAAGACTGCATGTCATCGCCAACAGTAATACGGTGGCCGATCAGACTCTGAAGCTAAAGGTACGCGATGCAGTCATCGAATATATGGAAAAACAAGATGATCTCCAGGATGTCGAAGACACAAGGGAGTATCTGCAAAACAATTTAGGAAGACTTGAAAAGATCACCGAAGGTATCATAGCATCAGAAGGCTATGATTATTCTTCAAACGCCAAACTTGGAATAAGGTATATACCCGAAAAAACATATGGAGATATAACCTTTCCCGCAGGAAATTATGAAGCACTCAATATAACGATAGGCAGTGGCGAGGGAGAAAACTGGTGGTGCGTACTGTTTCCGCCTCTATGCCTGCTCGATGAAGGAACTGATTCAACATCAGAGGATAAAATGACGGAAGATCAGAAACTCCAACTGCGATGGAAACTTATGGAGATACTGGATGAGGAACACCAATAATCCTCAGGCTTAAACCTCCTGACATTAAATGACATTAAACAAAAAACGCCATTGAAAAAAGCATATTTTCTAAGGCGTTTTTTGCTTCATTCAAATAACGATGTTAAACTTTTTTTCTTGAATTCCGTTCTCAGCACATTCTGAATCCTGCCGAATTCCCCGTGCATACAACAATCCGATTTATGATTCCTGCTGCATTCATATTCTTTTTTCATACATTCTATCACCAGAAACGTATTATCAAAAACATCAATGATATCACATAAAGTCAACTCATCACAGTTTCTGCACAAGGAATACCCACCTTTGGGACCTCTCTTTATAGACAGTATCCCTCCCTCTTCAAGCCGTTTCAATATCCTGTATATAAAAGGCGATGGTATATTTTTCATTTCAGAAAGCTCTTTAGCTGACATCGAGCCATTGTGATATAATCCATCTAAAATCGTTATGGCATATTCCACTTCTTTTATAATTAAAATATGCTTCACCTCCTATGGATCTTCAATAAAACTATTTTAGTATAGTATATGATAATGTACCATATATGTCAAGTATATATGCTTAGATATACCGAACCCTAATATATGACAAAATAAGATTTATATATAAAAAAGCTCCGCCTTGACGGCTTACGTCAGTGCGGAGCTCCTTAAAGTCAAATCTTATATGCTATTATTTGTTTTCCTTGATCTTTGTTTCAAGAGTGATTCCTAACTCAGCAGCATAATCGAAGTAAGTATCAACCTGATCTTCTGTCAACATATCTGATGAGATAAGACCAGTCTGATCAAACTTGTCATTTACAAACATCTTTGAGAAGAAGAATCCACCCTGACCAGTCAGGTACATTTCTGCTGTGATTCCTGCTCTTTCAAATGATTCAACAAGTCCAGGTGCGAATACGTGAGTTTCTACTAAAGTATCAGCTCCGTCTTTCTTACCGTATGCTTCGATTACCATACAACCTGAGTCTTTTACAAGACCTTCATCTATGATTTCTTTGATCTCTTCCTTATACTTAGGTGCCGGTGGAATATGAGTAAGAACATAATCAAACGGAACGATTTCGTTTCCTTTATAGTTCTCTGCCTCGTGGCTCAGCAGGCCTGCCTGATAAAGCGGCTTAGCGAAGTCCATACCAGCTCCTGCATACTTGAAGTAAGCATTCTTACATCCCTTAAAGTGTGTATCTGCATTGAAACCATAATGTAAAGGCTCATCATGTGAGTGCTCTAAGAATGTGATCTCTTCGTCCATGTAATCGTACTGTCTCTTTTCAGGAACACCGAATGCAGGTCTGTTAACGAAAGTGCCGTTTTCAAATGCCAGAGCTTCTTCACTCATGTCAGTGAGAGCTGTGATCGGTGACCACCAGAATGGCTGGAATCTCTTAGCGATAGCGCCTTCCCATACGATATTGTAGATAGTATCGCAAGTATCCAGTTCTCTTACAGCTCTTCTTGTAGCACAGCAGATAAGTCCAGGAGCTGAACCAGTACCTACGATTGCCAGCTTACCGATTTTCTTGAACTTAGGTCCATAAATTCTGTACTGAGCCTTTAAGCTGTCGATCCATTCTTTAGTAGCTTCTGAAGTAACGTTGTCAGCAAGACCGTCATTGTCTTTCTTGCCTTCTTCGCTGTTTCTCCATACATCATATAAATTGATAGTTGAAGCGTAGTCCTGATAGTTTGCCTTTACTTCCAGCGCTGCATCAAGAACGTTCTTTGTGCATTCGAGCGGAAGACCGTTCAGGATGAGGTCTACACCCTGAGCTGCAGCTACGATGCTGTCTTTATCGTGAGCGTCTACCTGAACTCCTCTTCCCTTTTTAATGGAGCTCACTACGTTCTCAACGGCTTTCATATCATAGTCCGCGCAAATTACTTCTTCAACATTTGGTTCTAAATCGAGTCTCTTTGCTGCTGCACTTCCCTGTGCGCCTACACCTAATACTAATACTTTTTTCATTGTTCACCTCGAAAAATATGTAATACTCATACAAAACATCTTTTACAGCCAAAATCCTGCATGATATTACGTTCTAAAAATAACTTCAAATATCTCGCGTTTCCTTTTGATAAAATTTGGCATTTTCCAAGCAAGCGTCCTCACCTGGCGTTCCACGCTCCCTTCGTTATTTCTGATATTTTTATCATACCTATACAACACCTTAAAATTCGCCTTTTCGCAAGACTCTTATGAAATTTCAGCAAGATAATATTTTTATCATTACTTCCGCGAAATCAAAAAACGATCTTAAATCCTTTAATCTAAAGGCTTTAGATCGTTTTCAGTCTTTTTCGAAATTACAGATAAATGATTTTTAATCACACAAAATAATTATACAGTTATAACAATTGTCTATTAAATAGCTTCCACTATCAAGTCTCCTGTTTTTACTGTTCCAATGGCGCTTTCCCCTTCCTTTGCTATGTCCGAAGTTCTGTATCCGTCAGCGAGTACTTTCTTCACCGCAGACTCAACAGCATCAGCCTCATCACTAAGACCGAAAGTATATCTGAGCATCATCGCAGAAGACAGAATAGTAGCCATAGGATTAGCCATATCTTTTCCTGCTATATCAGGAGCAGAGCCATGCACAGGTTCATACATGCCAAAATTCCCTGTAGCCAGGCTAGCCGAAGGCAACATACCTATAGAACCTGTTATCATACTTGCTTCATCAGAGAGAATATCCCCGAAGATATTGCTGGTTACGATAACATCAAACTGCTTGGGATTTCTCACCATCTGCATTGCAGCGTTGTCTATATAAAGGTTATTCAGCTCTACCTCAGGATATTTTTCGCCGACCTCTGCAACAACACGCCTCCACAGACGTGAACTTTCCAGCACATTAGCCTTATCGACACTGGTAACTTTCTTATTTCTCTTCATAGCCATATCAAAAGCCACTTCTGCGATCCTGCGAACCTCTTCTTCGGCATATTGCTCCACATCATAAGCGGCAAGTCCCATATCGGTATCTTTAGTTCCTTTTTCCCCGAAATATATACCGCCGGTAAGTTCTCTTACCACCACTATATCAAGACCGCCTTCTACGATCTCGGCCTTAAGAGGGCACGCTTCAGCTAAATCTTCGAACAATAGAGCAGGTCTGAGATTCGCAAAAAGTCCAAGCTCTTTTCTCAGTCCCAAAAGAGCCATCTCCGGGCGTTCACTTCCGGGCAGAGTATCCCATTTCCACCCTCCTACAGCCCCCAGAAGTACCGCATCACTTGCTCTGCATGTATCTATCGTCTCCTGCGGCAAACACGTCCCTGAAGCATCAATAGCACACCCCCCTGCCAAAACCTCAGTATATTCAAATTTATGTCCGAATTTTTCCCCAACTTTATCTAAAACTCTAATGGTCTGCCTAATTACTTCCGGACCTATCCCATCACCCGGAACTATTGCTATCTTATAATTCATCATGTTCCTCCTTATGCTTTGAGACTGTTCATCAGTCCGCCTTTTGCCATAATATCTTTGATAAAATCGGGAAACGGCAGCGCCTGGTATGTCTCGCCTTTCGTCTCATTAGTAATAACACCTGTATCAAAATCCACTGTAACCTCGTCCCCGTTTTCTATCTTTTCACTTGCCTCAGGACACTCCAGAATAGGAAGTCCTATATTTATGGAATTTCTGTAAAATATCCTGGCAAATGTTTTAGCTATAACGCAGTCTATACCACTTGCTTTTATAGCAATAGGAGCATGCTCTCTGGAAGATCCGCAGCCAAAGTTTTCTCCTCCGACCATAATATCTCCCGCTTTCACTTTATTTACGAAATCAGCATCTATGTCCTCCATGCAATGGCTTGCCAGCTCTTTATGGTCAGCAGTGTTGAGATGTCTTGCCGGGATTATAACGTCTGTATCTACATTATCTCCATATTTATGAACTTTTCCTTGCGCTTTCATATTTTTTCCTCCTTTGATAACCTTAATTAAAAGTTACAATTCATCAGGTCCGCTTATTTTTCCCGTTACAGCTGATGCGGCTGCCACTGCAGGACTTGCCAGATAAACTTCTGATTTAACATGCCCCATTCTTCCTACAAAATTTCTGTTAGTAGTTGCGACACATCGCTCTCCTTCTGCCAGGATTCCCATATGTCCTCCGAGACATGGACCGCATGTAGGAGTAGAGACCACGCATCCTGCATCAATGAATATATCAAGATAACCATTTTTGATACATTCTTTATATATCTGCTGAGTTGCCGGTATAATTATGGCTCTTACATCATCATGAACTTTTCTTCCTTTTAGGATCTCTGCAGCCAAAGCCATATCTTCCAGCCTTCCGTTTGTACATGAACCTATGACTACCTGATTGATACCGATATCCCCTACCTCATCTATAGTTCTTGTATTTTCAGGCAGATGAGGGAAAGATACAGTAGGCCGCAAAATCGAAAGATCTATGTCATATTCTTCTGCATATTCAGCATCATCATCAGGAGCATAGACTTTCCATTCACCCTTTACTCTGTCTTTCATATACTTCTCGGTGATTTCGTCAACCATAAATATCCCGTTTTTAGCTCCCGCCTCTATTGCCATATTGGCTATGCAAAGCCTGTCATCCATTGAAAGAGAAGCAAGACCTTCTCCCATGAATTCCATGGATCTGTAAAGAGCTCCATCCACACCTATCATGCCAATTATATGCAAAATGACATCTTTTCCCGTAACGTTTTCGGCAAGACTACCTTTAAGATTGAATTTTATGGCTTCAGGAACTTTGAACCACGCCTGACCCGTAGCCATTCCCGCAGCCATATCAGTGCTTCCCACACCTGTGGAAAAAGCACCCAATGCACCATATGTACATGTATGTGAGTCAGCCCCGATTATGCAGTCCCCGGCCTTTACAATACCCTGCTCCGGCAAAAGCGCATGCTCAATCCCCATTCTTCCCACATCATAAAAATGTTTTACATCAAACCTTCTGGCAAAAGTCCTGCACTGCATACACTGTTCAGCTGCCTTTATATCCTTGTTAGGGGTAAAGTGATCCATTACAAGAGAAATCTTCTCCCTGTCAAAGACACCGTCAAAACCTGCCCTTTCAAATTCGTTCACCGCAACAGGTGTTGTTATATCATTTCCTAAAACCATATCAAGATCAGCCATAATAAGCTGTCCCGCAGATACGCTGCCAAGACCGGCATGAGCAGCCAGAATCTTTTGAGTCATTGTCATCCCCATATCATTTCCTCCTATTTATTTCCTGTAAACATAACCAAACTATTCTACAAAGTGATCTTTTTTATTCTGTCTGTTGAGAGCGCTTACCAAGGCATTTACCGATGCCAGTATTATATCTTCATGAGTTCCCACTCCCCAGAACACATCTCCGTTTTTATCTTCTATACATACATACGCTGCGGCCTTGGAACTGGACTCAGATGAAAGCGCATGCTCCGAATATGTTATGAATTTGTAATCAAATGTATAAGGCGACATTTTAAGAGCATTGCTTATAGCGTCCAGGCGTCCGTTTCCAACCGCCTCAAACTGATACACTTTGCCGGCTATCCGTACCTTTATATCTGCTATCATACCATCGTTGGCTTTAAAATCCGAAGCCTTTCTGAATGCCGCATCAGTGATATCTATAGGATCGAAAACATTCACATATTCTCTGGCAAAAGCCTGATACACTTCCACAGGCGTAAGCTCCTTATGTTCTTTATCAGAAATATCCTTCACCATATATCCGATTTCTTCTCTCATCTGCTGAGGAATCATATATCCGAAATTATTCTCCAGAATATACGCAACGCCGCCTTTTCCTGACTGACTGTTGATACGAATAACATCAGCTTCATATTCTCTGCCCACATCCTGCGGATCAAGCGGCAAATACGGAACAGACCATGTCTTGAGATCCTTCTCTTTATGCCATCTCATTCCCTTGGCAATAGCATCCTGATGTGAACCCGAGAATGCGGCGAATACCAACTGTCCGCCGTAAGGCTGTCTCGGATGAACTTTCATATCCGTATATTTCTCATATGTCTCGACAACTTCAGGCATATTGGAAAAATCAAGCTGAGGATCGACACCGTGACAGAACATATTCATCGCCAGCGTCACGACGTCTACATTCCCTGTTCTCTCTCCATTGCCGAAAAGCGTCCCCTCTATCCTATCGCCTCCTGCAAGAAGCCCCAGTTCGGCATCAGCTACTGCAGTTCCTCTGTCATTATGAGGATGAAGAGAAACTATGACATTCTCCCTGTTATGAAGATTAGCACACATATACTCTATCTGAGAAGCATATACGTGAGGCATGGACATCTCCACCGTTCCCGGCAGATTAATGATGACTTTATTATCAGCTGTCGGCTCCCATATATCTATGACTGCATTACAGATATCCGCCGCAAAATCCACTTCCGTACCGGTAAAACTCTCCGGTGAATATTCAAAAGAAAATTCCGTCTCCGGATTCTGAGCCGCATATTCTTTCATGAGAGCAGCTCCATCGGTGGCGATCTTTATGATTTCAGGTTTTTCTTTCTTAAACACCTGTTCTCTCTGAGCCAATGATGTGGAATTGTAAAGATGTACTATAGCCTTTTTCACACCTTTCAGCGATTCAAAAGTCTTCTTTATTATGTGCTTTCTCGACTGAGTCAACACTTGAACCGTAACATCATCCGGAATCAAATTTTCATCTACCAATTTTCTCAAAAACTGATATTCTGTCTTTGATGCTGCCGGGAACCCAACCTCAATCTGTTTAAATCCTATCTTGACCAAATATTTAAAGAATTCCACCTTTTCTTCCAGGCTCATAGGCACTATAAGAGCCTGATTCCCGTCTCTAAGGTCTACACTGCACCATATAGGGGCCTTTTCAACATGATCTTTTTTCACCCATTCGTTGTGAGGTTTATCAGGAGGAAAATATCCCACCTTATATTTATTGTAGTTTTTCATAATTCTTTCCTTTCTTCAACTGTATGATAGTACAATTCCAAACAAAGTCAGCCGCGCCAACTCTTTTAGCGGCCAGACATCGCCACATCTTATCAGTATCGCAGGCGATACTTCCCGATGTGATAAAAAAAGCCTTCATCTCAAATATAAGAGACGAAGGCATAAGCTTCCGCGGTACCACTCTTATTGGCATGCTGTTTCGGCTTCCGCCGTTTCAGAACTGTTAAAAAATCATAAATTCAGCATCTTCTGAAAAATCACATACCCACTTAAGGTTTGACACTCCCGGCCGAGACATCTGAATCCATATACAGTCTTGCACCATCCGACTGCTCGCTGAAATATTTTCATCAAATTTATTCCGTTCATCGCGTCTGTATTTACATGTATGGTACTAATATATAATAATGTAAAGTCTTTGTCAACAGAAAAAATCATTACCGCCGGCATAATCGTTAATTCGTTGTTCCTCACTTCGTTCGAAACCCCAGCTAAAGCCACTATAAAGCAAAATCTATGCAGATGATTCCGAGGAACATCTGCATAGATTTTATAGGGTAAGTCTATATTTCTTTTATCTTTGTTTCCATTATTATATCCAGCTCTTTTGCATACTCAAAATACTTATCCACCTTGTCAAGAGGCAGCATATCCGATGAAATAAGACCTGTCATATCAAAGTCATCATTTACAAACATCTTTGAAAACAGATATCCGCCCTGACCCGTAAGATACATTTCTCCTGTCATTCCTGCTTTTTCAAAGGCTTCGGCAAGCCCCGGCGAGAACACGTGGTTTTCAACGAGAATATCCTTACCGTCTTTCTTTCCGTATGCTTCTATAACCATACAGCCGTCATCGCAGACGATTCCTTCATCTATTATCTCCTGAATTTCATGTCTGAATTTAGGCGGTTTTGGAATATGATTTATTATCACATCAAACGGCTCCACCATGCTGCCCTTGATGTCTTCCTTTTCATGTCCGAGAAGACCCGCTCTATACAGAGGTCTGGCAAAGTCCATACCAACTCCGGCATACTTAAAGTAAGCATTTTTACAGCCCTTGAAATATTTTTCCGCATTAAGTCCATACTGTACCGGTTCATCATGGCAGTGATTCTGGAATGTTACAGGCTTATCCATATAATCGTACTGTCTCACGATAGGATCTGCAAACGGCTCTTTTACAAAAATTTCACCGTTTTCATATGTATACGCAGGCTCCATCATATCCTGGAGAGCTGTTTCCGGCGACCACCAGAAGGGCTGAAATCTTTCAGCTTCAACACCTTCCCATACTATGTTGTAGATAGTCTCGCATGAGTCCAGATGCTTCATTGCGGCTCTTGTAGCACAGCAGATAAGTCCCGGAGCAGAGCCTGTTCCTATGATAGCAAGTTTTCCTATTTCCTTGAACTTAGGTCCGTACACTTCAAACTGGTATTTCATACCTCTTATCCATCCGAGATTTACATCTTCATCAAAAGCAGTGGAGGAGGAAAAATCCTGATAATTTGCTTTTACCGCCAGCGCTGCGTCCAGCACATTTTTACCGAATTCAAGGGGCAGTGCATTCACAATAAGATCCGCACCCTGCGCGCATTCTATAAGACTGTTGACATCATATGCATCACATTGCGCACCTTTTGCCTTTTTCAAGCCGCTTACAAGCTCATCAACCGCTGCTTTATTATAGTCGGCGCAGATGATTTCTCCAACCGTCGACTCTTCATCAAGTCTTCTTGCCACTGTCGTTCCCTGTGCCCCGGTTCCTATTATTACTACTTTTTTCATTATGCTACCTTCTCTTTCATTGAATTATCTGCTTATATGGTAGCCGAAAAAAATATCAGCTTCAATCGACGTATTTTCTATCTTTGCCAATAGAATAGGCAGGGACTCAATTTCTGTATCTTATAGAAACTATGCCCCTGCCAATCTTACGTTTTTATTTCGTTATCTTGTCAATTTTTATGAAAATCTTAATGCCATCCTTATATTTTTAGAGCTTACCATGTGTGAGATGCGATTCATCAGTTTTCTTACATTTACCGCATCGGCGAAATCATCAAAGCATACAACAAATCTACATCTTGGCAGAAAATCCGCAGCGTCACTTTCATTCAATGCGTGTACAAAATACTCCAAAACGCTTTCCCATTCATCTACGGAATGTTCAGGAAAATATATTTCTATATAAAGCAGCAGCGACATTTTCTTTGCACCCTTAACAACCATTTCCACAAACTCCATGTCCATATTAATGTTGCCACCGTCTATATCTACCACAGCCCTGTCAAAAAGAGGGAGATATATCTCTTTTAATCCTGCCTCCAGATGGTTTTCCTTTATCATCTCCTGTTTTATCTTACTGCCGGAATATTTTCCTATCTGCAGCTCATACTTTTGCCGCCAGTTTTCTTTCTTCTCCGAATCCTGCATAAAGCTGGCTTTGTTTTCATCCATGTTGGCATATATCAGTGTCCGTCCGAATTTTGAAAGAATTTCGGCTTCGCTATATTCTTTTACAGACGTTCCTTCGGCTTTATATTTTTCATATTCCTTCTTGTGCTGGGATGGTGTTTTTTCATACCATTTTTTAAAGCCTTTGTAAATATATTTTGAATCAGAAAAGCCGCAATTAAATGAAATCTCATTAATGCTTTTATTGCTGGTCAGCATCATCTTCTCTGCCCGCTCGCTTCTTACAGATGTAATATAATCTGTAAGGTTCATGTTGGTAAGATTCTTCCAGAACTGAGAAATATAATTTCTTCCTACGAACTCTTTCTGCGCCAGGTCATTAAGATCCAGTTTCTCTCCGTACTTTGTATCTATGAGCTTTACTATCCTGTAATACCTTTGCAACTGACTGTTCGGAATCTCCTTTCCGTTATGATAATGAGCAAAATCGTATTTATTTATGAAAATATCCATCAGCTGCTTCGCAAAACCATCTATTTTCTTTGGATCACTGTCATCTTTAGCTGCCTCCAGGACGATATCAATAATGAGATTTCTCACTTCCGGCGAGCATTTCTCCTGAAGGCTGTTTGCATTAAAGCTTTCACAGGCAAAATATATATACTGAACATACTCACATTGCTTCTCAAAATGCGATAGGTTCAGATACAGAGAAAGAACCAGATTCTCACCCCTTCCTTTTATATAATGAATATCGCCTTTGTTTATCACAGTGAAATCATTTTTTTCCAAGTGAAATTTATCATAAGTGGACAATATGTTTATATCGCCCTTAAGCACAAACAGCAGTTCTATACAATCCTCATGATAATGGGGCTCATACCTGTCTATATTATATACTCTTACAGCCACAGACGTACCGGGTATATAGTTTACATTCTCTTTTTCTATCATAAATTTTACCACTACACTTCTCTTAAGAAATCATCCTGTGCTTTCATTATATAACTTTCTTTTGCTTTTACAAATAGAGATTTTTCGTATTCTGTTTTTAACTTCCTCAAATCTCATGGCATAAATCATTTTTACGATCAAAACAAAAAAAATAGTTTTTTTGTTTTTAAAAACTATGTTTTCATATTTTCTTTGTATTTTTATAACAATTTCTACAAAAAACATGTTGATTTTATTTCTAAACCATATATAATAAGTGTAATGAAATAACAAATCAATTTACAGAAGGAGGAAAAAATGAGAGTTACAGGATCACAACTGGTTGCTGAGATCTTATTAGAACACAGCGTAGACACTATATTCGGATATCCCGGAGGTGCAGCGCTGAATCTATACGACGCATTATACGAATACAGAGATAAGATAAAGCACGTATTGACAGCTCATGAACAAGGCGCAGCTCATGCTGCCGACGGATATTACAGGGCAACAGGTAAAACAGGCGTCGTCTTTGCTACCAGCGGTCCCGGAGCAACTAATCTGGTGACAGGTATCGCCACAGCGTTTATGGACAGTATACCTATGATAGCCATAACTGCCAACGTACCTGACAGTCTTATCGGCAGAGATGCATTTCAGGAAATATGCATAACAGGAATAACCATGCCGATAACAAAGCATACCTTCTTTGTCAATAGAATAGAAGATCTGGCAGATGCCATGAGAAACGCCTTCAGGATCGCTAACAGCGGAAGAAAAGGACCTGTTCTCATCGACATCACCAAGGATGTCACTGCAGCAATGACGGACTACAAACCCGAAAAACCGCTTCCTCTCAACCCTCGGCCGGTATTCACCGACAAAGAGGTTCAGGAAGTGGCTTCCATGATCAATTCATCAGAAAAACCTATCGTATATTTTGGAGGCGGCGTAGCTGCAGCAGGCGCAGGCGAAGAACTCAATGCGCTTTTGGAAACTGCCGATATCCCCGCTACATATACATTGATGGCAGCCGGAATACTGGGGTATGAGAATCCGAGAAATCTCGGCCTTATAGGAATGCACGGAAGCATCGCAGCTAACAGGGCTGTAGACAGAGCTGATCTGGTAATCGCATTAGGAGCCAGATTCAGCGACCGAGTGGCTCTTAATCCGGAAAAATTCGCCAAGAAAGCTCATAAAATACAGATTGATATAGATACAAGCGAGCTGAACAAAAACGTCCTCGTAGATTTAGGGGTAACTGCCGATGTAAAAGAATTTCTTACTAAACTTCTGCCTCTGATCAAGAAAAAAGACCATAAGGAATGGGTATCTCAGGCAACAGAATGGAAAAAGAAGACAGGAGATGTGAAGTGTCAGGGAGCTGACCTTCATCCAAGTGAGATCGTACATGCAGTATGCGATCTTACAGATAAGGAAACCATTTATGTTACCGATGTAGGTCAGCATCAGATGTGGGCGGCTCAATATCTGAAACATGACAAGACCAAAGATTTCATCACAAGCGGAGGTCTGGGAACGATGGGATTCGGCTACGGCGCAGCTATAGGAGCTCAGATCGGATGCCCTGACAAAAGAGTCGTTCATTTCACAGGAGACGGTTCTTTCCATATGAACTTGAATGAAGCATGTACGGCAGTCAGCCAAGAGCTTCCCATCATAACTATCATAATGAATAATCAGGTTCTCGACATGGTATACCAGTGGCAGACATCTTTTTACGGAAAAAGATACGCAGCCACAACACCTGAAAGAAAAACAAACTTCTCTAAACTGGCAGAAGCTTTCGGAGCAAAGGGTTTCACCGCGTCCAATCCCAAAGAATTCGAAGAAGCTTTCAAAAAAGCTTTGCAGGAAAAGGGACCTGTATGGATCGACTGCGCTATAGCAAGAGATGAACGAGTTCTTCCTATGATCCCGGGCGGAGGAACTATCGAAGATATGATCATAGGTTAGGAGGAAGACGAGTATGGATAAACAAATAAAAAAAGAAGTTATCAGCATTCTTGTAGACAACCAGGCCAATGTTCTTACAAGAGTCAGCAGCCTGTTCGGACGCAGAGGATTTAATATAGATTCGCTTACAGTCTCAGCCACCAACGATCCTAAACTTTCAAGAATAACTGTAGTCTTTACGGGAACGGAACAGGGACTTCACCAAATAATAACACAGACTGCCAAACTGGAGGTTGTAAAAAAAATATTTACACTCAATTCAAATGACAGTATTTACAGAGAACTTCTCCTTCTTAAAGTTAAAGCCGACAAAACAGAACGCTCAGCTATAAAGGAAATCGTTGAGATATACAGGGGAAGAATCGTAGATCTGTCAAAAGACAGTCTGATCATAGAGATGACCGGAGCGTCGGAGAAACTCGATGCTTTTATGGATATGATGAGCTGTCACGAAATCGCCGAAGTATGCCGTACCGGTATTACAGGTATTGGCCGAGGCGCAAGCTGGCACGAAGAATAATTATTGTCTTTAAAATTTTTAATATACAAAAGGAGACGGAAAAAATGATTAAAAAATATTATGATCAGGATTGTAATTTAGCATTATTAGACGGAAAAACCGTTGCTATCATAGGATTCGGAAGTCAGGGACACGCCCATGCCATGAATCTTAATGAAAGCGGAGTAAACGTAGTGGTAGGTCTCAGACCGGGATCCGCTCACACTGCAAAAGCAGAAGCTGCCGGATTAAAAGTCATGGGTATCGAAGAAGCTGCAGAAGCAGGCGATGTCGTAATGATCCTTACTCCTGATGAACTTCAGGCTTCTATCTACAAGAACCAGATCGAAAAGCATATGAAAGAAGGAAATGTACTGGCATTCGCTCATGGATTCAACATCCACTACAATCAGATACAGCCTGCATCATATCTTGATGTTGTAATGATCGCCCCTAAAGGCCCGGGACATACAGTAAGAAGCCAGTATGTAGAAGGGAAAGGTGTTCCAAGCCTTATAGCTGTTTATCAGGATGCTTCCGGAAAAGCAAAAGACTATGCTCTTGCTTACGCAAGCGGAATAGGTGCAGGACGTGCAGGAATTCTTGAAACTACATTTAAAGAAGAGACTGAAACAGACCTCTTCGGAGAACAGGCTGTACTCTGCGGCGGCGTTACAGAACTTATGAAGGCCGGATTCGATACACTGGTAGAAGCAGGCTATGAACCTGAAATGGCTTACTTTGAATGTATTCACGAAATGAAACTTATTGTGGACCTTATCAATGAGGGCGGATTCGATAAAATGAGATATTCCATCTCCAACACTGCTGAATATGGCGACTACAGAACAGGAACAAGAATCGTTACAGAGGATACGAGAAAAGAAATGAAAAAAGTTCTCTCAGAAATCCAGGACGGTACTTTTGCAAGCGAATTCATTCAGGAATTCAATGCAGGCGGCAGAGCTAAATTCCTGGCAACAAGAAAGAAAGAAGCTTCACATCTCCTCTGCAAAGTGGGCGAAGAGCTCAGAAAGATGATGAGTTGGCTGAAAAAATAGTATATTAAACAGATAAACATAAAAGAGGTTTTGCTATGGCAATTGGTCCTCGGCATTCTGAGCAGACGCATTACAAGCTCATGCCTGCGGAGGTTGCCTCCGCAAAATCTCTTTATTTTATTTTCCGGGAAATATCATCAAGCGATACTTCCAAAAATGCGGAAAACCGGCAAAGCCGGATTTTTACCCGAAAAACAAGAAAGGAAACGAAAAATGAGAAGCGATAACGTAACAAAAGGCGTTGAAAAGGCTCCTATGCGAAGTCTGTTTTACGCCATGGGATATACAAAAGAAGAACTGGAACGGCCTCTCATAGGTGTTGTTTCAGCAAAAAGTGAAGTAGTGCCAGGTCACATCCATCTCGATAAGATAGCAGAAGCCGTCAAAGCCGGAGTAAGAATGGCCGGAGGAACCCCTATAGAGGTTCCTGCCATAGGAGTCTGCGATGGAATAGCTATGGGACATATAGGGATGAAATACAGCCTAGCAAGCCGCGAGCTGATTGCTGACAGCGTAGAAACCATGGCTATGGCTCATGCCTTCGACGGTCTGGTTCTGGTACCTAACTGCGATAAGATCGTTCCCGGTATGATAATGGCTGCCGTAAGAATAAATATACCGACAGTAGTCTGCTCCGGCGGTCCTATGATGTCAGGTCTTGTAAAAGGTGAAGAAACCAGTCTTTCCAAAATGTTTGAGGCAGTAGGCGCAAGAAAGGCCGACCTGATTGATGATGAAGAGCTTCTGGAATTCGAAGAAAACACATGTCCGGGATGCGGATCATGTTCGGGCATGTATACTGCCAACAGCATGAACTGTCTTTCGGAAGCCGTCGGAATAGCTCTTCCCGGAAACGGAACCATCCCTGCGGTAGACGCTGCAAGGATCAGACTCGCCAAACACGCCGGCATGGCTATCATGAATTTAGTGGAGAAAGATATTAAAGCGCGTGACATCATAAATGAAAAATCTTTGAGAAATGCCCTTGCTTGCGATATGGCTCTTGGCTGCTCCTCAAACAGCGTACTTCATCTATTGGCAATAGCCAATGAAGCAGGAGTGGAGCTTAATCTTGATATTTTTAATGAATTCAGCGCAAAAGTCCCTAATCTCTGTCATCTGGCTCCTGCAGGAGGCACTCATATGCATGATCTCAACAATGCAGGAGGTCTCAGAGCAGTATTCAGTGAACTCACTAAAAAAGGTCTCATTGACGAAAGCTTAATAACAGCTACCGGAAAAACTGTAGGAGAAAATATTGAGGGTGCCTGCGTCAAGAATTATGATATAATAAGACCAATAGATAATCCATACAGCGAAACCGGTGGAATCGCCATTATGTGGGGCAACATAGCTCAGGACGGCTGTGTAGTGAAAAGAAGTGCGGTAGCTGCAGAAATGCTTTCTCACAGCGGACCTGCAAGAGTCTTTAACTGCGAGGAAGACGCCATCGCAGCTATTTATGCAGGAAAAATAACAGACGGTGATGTAGTGGTAATCAGATATGAAGGCCCTAAAGGCGGTCCGGGAATGAGAGAAATGCTCAATCCTACAAGCGCACTTGCAGGAATGAAGCTTGATAAAACAGTTGCTCTCATAACAGACGGTCGTTTCAGCGGTGCCAGCAGAGGTGCTTCCATAGGCCATGTCTGCCCTGAAGCTGCTGCAGGCGGAAACATCGGTCTTATCAAAGAAGGGGATATCATAGACATAGATATTCCAAATGCCAAGATAAATGCCAGAGTTTCCGATGAAGAATTCAGCAAAAGACGCAAAGAATATATCGCTCCCGCACCGAACGTAACCGGAGGATGGCTGGCCAGATATATGAGAAACGTATCATCATCCGCTAAAGGAGCTGTTATGGAATAAATACCGCAAGAGATGCCTTTTCAGGCACTCTCGCAAAATTCAGACCAACAGCAATTAGTATAAAGGGAGGTTATGATGTGTAAAACAGCATTTACCGGAGGTCTTCTGATAGACGGCACCGGATCAGCCGCCGTAACAAACAGTCTGGTTCTTATTGATGACGATAAGATTACTTATGCGGGCAAAGCCTCAGACATTCCTGCTGAATACGATATTATCGATATCACAGGCAAAACTATAATGCCGGGGCTTGTGGACGCTCACCTTCATTTTTCAGGTAACCTTACAGAGAATGACAGCGACTGGGTCATGGAGGATAATATCCAGAAAGCTGTTGTCGCAGTACAGCAAGCTCATGAGTGTCTCGAATCCGGTCTGACTACTGTCGGCGAGATCTCAAGGTTCGGTATCCACATCAGAAATATGGTGGAAGCTAAAGTAATGAAAGGGCCGAGAATTATTGCTACAGGTCTTGGTTTCTGTGCGACAGCCGGACATGGAGACTCCCATAAACTTTCTATAGAGCAAAACAAAAATGCTCATCCATGGGCAGAATGTGTAGACGGTCCGTGGGATCTCCGAAAAGCTGTAAGGAGAAGAATACGAGAAAATCCCGATGCTATAAAAATATGGGCAACCGGAGGCGGTATATGGAGATGGGAAATAGG
>NZ_JBKTXS010000035.1:0-17799 GCF_046951855.1 Lentihominibacter sp.
CCCTTATATATATTGCAATATTTTTCTCTCACTTTTTATACAAAAAACCGTGTCCGACAAAAATGTCGGACACGGTTTTTATTATGGCATTATGTAATGAAATTTTTCAATATGACTTTGCTACATTATGAATCCACAAATAAGGAATCCGACAGCAGCAAACGCTCCGGCCAGCAGGCCGAAAGGCATCTGTGTAAAAGCGTGCCTGAAATTATCACAACCGCAGGCTGCCGATGTGATAATCGTAGCATCTGAATAGAAACAGCAATGGCTTCCGAGAACACCTGCCGAAAGAACAGCCGCAACAGTAAGTTCCATACTTGTGCCCATCTGCTGAGCAAGAGGAATAACTATAGGCAGTGCTATTATGTACATCCCCCAGTTAGTACCCGTAATGAATTCTGTTACGCCTAACGCCAGGAATATAGCAACAGGCAAAATAGCAGGATTCACATGCGCTGATACAGACTCAATTACAAAATTAGTGAATCCGATTTCTTCATTTACTGCTGCAAACAGCCATGCAAGAACCATCAGCATAAGAGGCATGATCATATTCTGCAGACCTTTTACACAGTAATCTGCGAATTCTTCCGCATCCATGATTCCCTGAGCCAGATAAAATACAAACATTATCGCCAGCGTACAGATAACCCCCATCTGCATATCTATATCGAAATAAATAGTACATCCTACCAGTGAAACGATAGGAAGAAGCAGGTTGATAACTCTTGCATTATCAGGAATAACCAAATCGTCTCCTGCATGAATATCTATTTTCTCCGATCCCGGAGGCGCTAAAGGACCTCCTTCTTCAACTCTCTTATAAGCCTTCTTCATCGGTCCGAATACAGGAATTATTCCGAATACGATTACAGGGACCAGTATTGCTGCCGCCCATCCATAAAAGTTATACGGTATGGTTTTTATAAAGTAAAGAAGTCCTTCCCCTTCAGGAGCCCATCCGTTCACTTCAAGAAGTCTTCCGGCAAACAGCGCCCATGTGGAAATAGGGATCAACACACATAACGGAGCTGCCGTAGAGCTTACAGTGTATGCAAGCATTTCTCTTGGAATCTTATGCCTGTCTGTAAGACTTGTCATGCAAGAACCTACCGTCAGAGAGTTGAGATAATCATCAATGAATACAACAACACCCAGTATCCAAGTCCACATGAGAGCTGATTTAGGCCCTTTAGCTTTTTTAGCGGCCCACTCACCAAAAGCAAAAGCCCCTCCTGACTTTTCAATCAGAGCGATAATGCTTCCCATAAGGCCGCATACTATGATGAGCCATACCATGTCAGCATCCATCATTACCTCTGTAAGCGTCGTACTGAACTCTCCTACCACATTCACGGTATGCAGCAACATTATGAGAGACATTACACAGGATAAAATCAGAGATTCCAGTATTCTCTTGGTAGCAAAAATATAAACTATCAAGAAAAATGCCGGGAGTAATGACCACGCCCCCAGATCCTCTACATTTTCAGGCATGAGAAACGTCAGTAAATATGTTGCTATGATAACTGCAACTACAATAAGCATAGAACGCAATGGTTTGAAATTCTTAGCTTCGTTCTTCATACTTTCAGTCATATATTCCTCCTTTTCAAAATTATTAATAGATGATAACGATAACTAGTATTAACCCTTTTTTTAACAAGTTTCAAGCAGAATATTATGTTTTTTATGTATTTTTAAAATATTTAGATTTTTTCAAAAATCCCATACTGCAATACTATGCTATAGGCTGCCGGAACATTCATAAAAAATAAATACTGCATACACAATAATTCCTCTTAATACAATTCAAATTCTCTTGACATGTATTAAAATTCATGACATAATAATCGACAAATGCGAAGACCGGAAATCAGTAAGTCTTTAAGAGCCCAACAGAGAGTTGCCGTTTGGTGAGAGGCGCTGGGTGAAACAGACCGAATACATTCTGCGAGCAGTCCTCTGAACAGGAAAGATCTGTTAGAAAAATTTCCGGCAGATTCTGCACTAATTAGGACGGAACGGGTTCACCCGTAACAGTGAGCGAGTTTAGTAAGAACTCAGTGAGGCTGCAGTTGTGAAACTGCAGTGAACAGAGGTGGTAACGCGGTATGATCTGCCCTCTGAACATAGTTCGGAGGGCAGTTTTTTTATGGACTGTTCCTTCAAAAAAAAGAAAGAAAGGACGAAACAACTATGTTAACAAAACTCTTACTGCTTTTTATTTTTTTCGCTGTGATGATAGCAATCGGTATTTACTGCAGAAAACACGCCACAGATGTAAACGGCTTCGTCTTAGGAGGACGCTCAGTAGGACCTTGGCTCACAGCTTTTGCTTACGGTACATCATATTTTTCGGCAGTTATTTTCATAGGCTATGCGGGACAATTCGGATGGAAATTCGGTATCGCCTCCACATGGATAGGAATAGGCAACGCCCTGATAGGTTCCCTTTTGGCATGGGTAATACTCGGAAGACGAACCAGAATCATGACACATCATTTGGATTCTTCTACAATGCCCGAATTTTTCGGCACGCGATTCAACAGCAAACCTCTGAAAATTGGCGCATCCATAATAATATTCATATTTCTTATTCCGTATACAGCTTCTTTGTACAATGGATTATCAAGATTATTCGGCATGGCCTTCAATATAGACTACACTATATGTATCATCATAATGGCCGTACTTACAGGTATATACGTTATTGCAGGCGGCTACATGGCAACGGCTATCAATGATTTCATACAGGGAATAATCATGCTTTTCGGTATTATAGCTGTAATAGCTGCCGTTCTTATGAGCAAGGGAGGATTTACGGAAGCCATAAACGGACTTGCCCATATACAGGATCCTTCCGTCTCCTCCACACCCGGGGTATTCAATTCCTTTTTCGGACCTGATCCCATAGGACTTCTAAGCGTAGTGATTTTGACTTCCTTAGGTACATGGGGATTGCCTCAGATGGTTCAAAAATTTTACGCAATAGAAAGCGAAAAATCAATACATAAAGGAACTATAATATCTACATTATTTGCCATTATTGTCTCCGGAGGCTGCTACTTTCTCGGAGGATTCGGAAGACTCTTTTCAGATCAAATAAATATCGAAACTGATGGTTTTGACGCTATAATACCTACGATGCTCTCCAATCTGCCTGATATACTTATCGGTCTGGTGGTACTGCTGGTGCTGTCAGCTTCAATGTCGACACTCTCTTCGCTGGTAATAGCATCAAGTTCTACTCTTACACTGGATTTTCTGAAAGATAATTTTATCAAGAATATGTCCGATAAAACCCAGGTATTGATAATACGTCTTCTGATTGTGCTGTTTATAGCAATTTCAGTCATC
Source organism: Lentihominibacter sp. (assembly GCF_046951855.1). NCBI lineage: Bacteria > Bacillati > Bacillota > Clostridia > Peptostreptococcales > Anaerovoracaceae > Lentihominibacter > Lentihominibacter sp. Next base: position 3,364 of record NZ_JBKTXS010000035.1, read on the forward strand.
ATAGCCGTGATACAATATAAGAGCAATATAACATTCATAGCACAGCTTATGGGTGTTTCGTGGGGAGCACTGGCAGGCTCCTTCCTTGCACCGCTTCTTTACGGATTATACTGGAAAAAGACCACAAGGCTGGCATGTTGGTGCAGTTATATATTCGGAACCGGAATAATGATTCTCAACATGTTGTTCAGAGAAACTTTCCCTCAGATCATACAGTCTCCTATCAATGCAGGGGCTTTTGCTATGCTGGCAGGTATAATTATAGTTCCTGCAGTAAGCCTTATATCTCCAAAACTTGATGCGAAACTGGTATCAAACTGCTTCTCCTGTTATGAAAAAGAAGTTAAAGTCCCTGCAAAACTCTCACTCGGAGAAGACGAAGAATAATATAATAAAGTAAAATCCCGATGCTCTTAGTAATGTAGAATCAGCATCGGGATTTTCATATGATTTGCAGATTTATTTCTTTATCTCCCTCTTACGACTCAATATAGTCAAAACGGATATAATACAAACCGCGGTCATTATTATCAGCGAGATAAAAGCAGCAGAAGAAACTATATCTCCGGTCTCTGTCACATTACCAGACTCTGTTTCTATGGATACTGTCTGATTTTCATCATTTATGTCCTTATGATCCGCTATGACACTTCCTGCCCATATGAGCTCCTCAAATACAACTATATCCTTTCCTTTATAAGAAGATGTGTTAAAACTAAGCTCAATTTCAACTTCTCCCTCACTTTTTTCAGCTTCAAATTTCTTTTTGGCAGTCACTTCTCTGCTTCCAATCAGTACGGGTTTTCCTGTAGCCTTGTCCATCAGAACACCTTTTATCTCATATGTATGGCCTTTTAGAAGCCCACTGTAATGTACACTGTCAATTATTGTTATATTTTTACCATCAGCTGAGTACTCATCTTCATCCCCGGCTATTTTTGCCTTTGTTCTTATTTCCGGGTTCAAGAATTCCATGGTTTGATCCAAATCATCTATATCTTCATGTTTAGCAACAATCACATCTCCTTTCATCATCGTTTCAAATACGACTATCTGTTTTCCCTTGAGAGAAGAGGCGTCAAATTTAAACTGCATATCAATTTTGCCATCTGTATTTTTTGCTATGAAAGTTTTTTCACAGGTAACTTCCCTGCCACTCTTTTCAAGAAACGGATTTCCTGTCTTTTTATCCATTAAAATCCCTTTTAAAGTATATTCTTCACCTTTTTCCAACCCTTTATAAGAAACTCTGTCAGTAAGTGTCACAGAATCTCTGGCAAAAGTAATCCTTTCCTCATTGGCTTCACTATCCCATACATTAGTCTTGATGGATATATTTCTGTTTGTCAAGGTTCCCATCTCTATGGTATGACTGTCCCTACTGACTTCTATCTCTATACCTTCAAGTAGCTTATATCCCTCGTTATTCCTGCATGGAAGCTCATCTATCCTGTAACGGCCGTATGGAAGAGCACCTCTATCAGATTTCAGCGCATCTTGCTCACCAAACCAAATGCCGGCTGAAAAATCAATCTTTGAATCATCAAAACTCTTTCCGTCCCATGCTTTATCATTGATATTCATCTTTTCCGAATGCGGATTGAAAGAATCCTCGGTAGAGGCATATCCGTTCTCATCTGTAACAATTATATGTTGTTCACCGCTTTCAACATTTTTTCCGTCATCTTGCAATGCTGTAATGCTGAAAGGAATTCCTGACATTCTTTTATTTGAGCCTTCAGCAATTTTATTAAATTTAAGATCTCCTCGTTTTATATTATTAGGAACTTCCGGAGCCTGATACACGTCAACTTCTGCTGATTCTCCCTCAGCAGTAATAAAAGACACATTCACTTCTTCATTCAGAAGATACCCTTTAGGTGCTTTTATTTCCCTGACTGCTATAACTCCGAGAGGAAGCGCCGGAGCCTTTTTATCAGAAGGATTACGATATAATTCCGACTGCTCATAGCCTTTCGCCAGATATGAGCTTTCCCATTTAACCTTACCTTCCTCATCCGTTCTGAAATACCATGTTCTCAGAGCCTTAAATTTACTGAAATCCTTATCAGAAGGTATATCTGATTTCTTCATTCCGTAAAAATCGACCTTGAATACAGCACCTTCCAGAGAAGCCCCTTTTTGTGGGGAATAGGATTTACCCCCGTCAATTGCATCTTTTTTTCCCGTTTCGCTGTCATATTTATATAGAGCAATTTCTGCCGGATTCCTCACAGGCGGCTCTTTTGATATGATATTTATCTTACCTGATGACCCATCTTTAACATATATGGCTTCATCTCTTACATACCCGTCAGATGATTTTATTTCTTTTACAATTATATCTTTTGCGGCTTCAGGACTGACCGTTATATTTGACGAAGCTCTTCCCTTTTCATCAGTAATCATTGTTTCAAGCAGAGTATTTCCACTATATATGCCATATTCCGCACCCTTAAGAGAGTAGCATGCATTTCCTTCTGTGAATGTTTTATCAGCACTTTCCTTAGTTACAGTCACAGAAACTTTTACGGCAGGATTAACTGCTACTAATCTTTGATGTGATGACTTAGAAGATGTATACAATATATAGGATGTCCCTGACTGTGTAGTATCTTTTGAGTCAAGAAATTTTTTGAAAGCAGCATAATTAGGATTGCCGTTCCCTGTCCCATTATTGAAATAATGATCTAATACAAGGGAAGTTGCTACTATAGCCGACTCCGTATCCGAAAATCCGGACCATTGACCGGGTCCTCCATATCCATAATACAGCGTCTTTGCTATATCAACATTATTTCCTTCAGACATGATAACTTTAGTTCCTGTAGGAGGTGTGACCTTTATATGATCACAGCAAAACACCGGCTTTCCATCTATAGAGAATCTCCCCACTGTCGTCATTCCATCGGACGCTGAGCCTCTGTTAGTCACTGTATATTCAGCCGCTTCCGATGCTATTGATGCTGCTGTCCCTGCCAAAACAAGTAAAATCAATATTATGGCTATAAGCCTCCCCCTTTTTTTCAATCTCTGCATTATAACTCCCCCTTTTTGAATTTAATGCTATTTTTTACATTTTTTTCTATAAAAGGATTATACTACATATTAATTTATATAAAAAGTCTTTTTATTCGACAAAATTCGACATCAATGTCCATTTCACAAACCCAGTTACAAAGGAGCTTTACTTTCAAAATTTATTCTGATCTTTCAATACTCATAATTATATTTTCTGCACATAAAAAGCAGATCCCTATATCACTTAGGACACAGGGATCCGCTTAATTTTACTACTGTTATTTCACATCAAAAGACTCGGCCATATTTTCCTTGCCTTTGATATCCTCAACATCTATACACAAAAGTGCTGTTTTTCCAATAGCAGCATCTACAAACTTCATTCCGCCTTCTATGAAATCAGGAGAAAGCTTATAAATAAACTGTTCCAGTATTCTTCTTCTCTCACTTTCATCTTCCACAAATGAAATCTTTCCAAAAGCAACCACACTCTGATATGCAGCAGTGAACTTATCCTGCTGTACTCTTGAATTCAATATTGCCGAAAAACAAACTTTGTTATTCTTTTTTATTGCATCAATCTTATATCCATATTTAGCGGAATGGATATAAATCTTATCATTATCGTAAACATAATTCACAGGCACAGCATAGGGATATCCGTCATCTCCGTTTACAGCCAACGTCCCGTGATTCCCTTTAGCAAATACTTCTTTAACTGCAGTTTCACTTAACTGTCTTTCCTTTTTATACATTTCTCTGTTCATAAAGATTCCCTCCTTTGGTTTTTCGATTATATCATTATTTCATATCAACTAATGTTGCCATTGCAACATAATTCTTACCATTGTATAATTTTTCTGAGGTGAGTATATGAATTATAATATAAAAGCAATTAAAAAACTTGATCTATTTGCAGGAATCAAAGAAACAGATCTGGAAGGTATCATATCATGTATCGGCTGTCAGATAAAAAATTTTTCAAAGGGCCAGTTTATTCTCCTCGAATCAGATGAGGTAAAATGGATACATATAGTACTTTCGGGAACCGTACACACTCTTAAGCAGGATATATGGGGAAATGAAACTATTTTATCAGTCTCGAAAGAAAATCAGCTTTTCGGAGAAACATTTGCAGGTTCAAATAATCCTGTTTCTTCCGTATCATTTTATGCCGCGCGAAACACTGAAGTTCTTTCCGTACCTTTTCATCGCATAATGCACACTTGTACTCTGTCCTGTGTGTTCCACCACCGGGTAATAGAAAATATGGTATCTCTGATAGCTGATAAGAACAAACAACTGATGGAGAAACTCGCTATTATATCCCAAAAAACACTGAGAAAAAAAATACTCACATATCTTTCCCTGCAGATACAGCAAAATAACGGAAAAAATAAGTTTACTATCCCTCTGGGAAGACTGGAACTTGCCAACTATCTCAATGTGGACAGAAGTGCTCTTACAAGAGAACTCAATAACATGAAAAAAGAGGGTATCATAGATTATTCCAAAAACACATTTAAAATTATTTAATAAATTTTTTTAATGATTTGGGAAATACTCCTTATTATACGGTGTATATCAGCATCTAACTGATATACTTATCAATTAAGGAGTTTTTTATGGAACGCAATAAAACTAAAACAAATCAACTTGGTTTCGGCGGCCTTACCGCTATGATCATCGGTTCGACTATCGGAGCCGGAATATTCACTATTGCCGGAGATATGGCATCTAACGGAGCTCACACAGGCAGTGTTCTTATAGGCTGGGGCATATGCGGAATAGGTATGTATGCACTGATGATGTCTTTTTTCGGACTTAACAAAGTAAAGCCGGAACTGACTAACGGTATATACAGTTATGCCAAAGAAGGGTTCGGTGAATTTGTAGGCTTTAATTCCGCATGGGGATACTGGATGAGCGCACTTATATGCAATGTTTCTTATATAACGCTTCTGTTCGGATCTCTGGGATATTTCTTTCCTATATTTGAAGACGGCAATAATTCCATTTCAGTTATCTGTGGATCTATTTTCGTATGGCTGCTTGTGGCCCTTGTACTCAAAGGTGTGAGACAGGCTACTCTAATAACAATCATAGCCACTATATGCAAACTCATTCCTCTCTTCGTATTTATTGTAGCTATACCTCTCACAGCTAAATTTGACTTTGAGATATTCACAGATAATTTCTGGGGAAACGGAACGCTTTCTTTAGGTTCTCAGATAATGGCTACCACATCTTCCACTGTATGGGCATTCATAGGTGTTGAAGGGGCTGTAGTACTTTCAGCAAGAGCAAGAAAATCAAGCGATGTGGGCAAAGCATCTTTAACAGGTTTTCTGGGACTGTTGGCTCTCTATGTGATAGTAGCTGTTCTCAGCATGGGAGTACTGACTACAGAAGAGCTCGCTTCACTTGACAATCCACAGATGGCTCAGATACTGGAAATAGCAGTAGGACCATGGGGAGCCACCCTTGTAAATATCGGCGTTATAATATCTATTGCCGGAGCCCTGCTTGGCTGGACAATAATAGCTGCCGAATGCCCATATGAGGCCGCCAAACAAGGAGTTTTCACCAATTCCTTTGCAAAAAGCAATAAGAACGATTCACCGTCAGTAGCTCTCCTCATTACAAATATACTTGTTCAGGCATTTCTTCTTATAGTCCTTTTCAACGAATCTTCTTATCTTGCCTTCTATACTATAGGTTCCTCAATGATAATGCTCCCGTATCTGCTAAGCGCTCTGTATTATGCAAAACTCACGAGCAGAAGAAAAAATCTTGGAGACATCTCATCAGGAGAACTTGCAAGAGAACGCATCTTTGCCATTATTGGAAGTATATACGGAGTATGGATGATAATATCAGCCGGAATAGTCCAATTTCTGGTTACAAGTATATTATACGCTCCTGGTATACTCGTATATATAAAAGGACGCAAAGAAAAAAATCTCAGCAGCTTCAGGCCATATGAAAGAAATATAGCAATTCTTCTCGTATGCCTTGCTGTATTATCAATAATACTACTGTTCATGGGAACAATAAATCCTTTTTAAAATCATAGCGGTTCATTTTTTCGTACTAATTTGCGGTTAGCATAGATTAATTACCATACACAAATTAATATGTTTTACTTTACTCTACTGATGTGTTATACTATTTCTTGTGATTAAGTTAACAGGAGGAGGTCTTGAATGTTTAACAAGAAAAAAAGCAAAAAGCATGACATAAAAAAGACCGTAAAAAGTGCGGTAAGGGAAGAAATAAAAAATACAGTAAAATCCACAATTGTACAGGATTTTCTTGACAGCAGTGCCGAAAGCATTGAAAAGAACGATCAGATCGAGACAGATCTCTATATAAAAAACAATGTAAAACGAGGTTTAAGAAATGCAAACGGCACCGGAGTCGTTGTAGGACTGACTAAAATAGGTGATGTGCGCGGTTACGATATGGACTCTGCCGGCAACAAGGTTCCTATTGAAGGGAAACTTTTTTACAGGGGATATAGTATAGAAGATATCGTGCAAAATTGTATCGATGAAAATCGATTTGGTTTCGAGGAAGTTACTTTCTTGCTTATATTCGGAACTCTTCCGAGCAAATCAGAACTGGAAGCATTCAAAAAAATGCTCGGAGCAAAGAGAGAACTCCCTAACGGTTTCGCCAGAGATATGATCCTAACGACTCCTTCAAACAATATTATGAATAAACTGGCAAGAAGCGTATTGGCTCTGTACTGTTACGATGACAATCCTGATGACACGTCTATATCCAATGTGCTTCGCCAATCTATAAATTTAATAGGTTATTTCCCTGCTCTCATAGCCTACGCCTATCAGGCAAAATCTTCATTTTATGATAACATGAGTCTCCACTTGCACAATCCGATCCCTGAACTTTCCACATCGGAAAACATACTTAGGATGATAAGACCTATGGGAGAATATATGGATATCGAGGCAAAATTACTGGATCTGTCCATGATTCTCCATGCTGAACACGGCGGAGGAAACAACTCATCTTTCACAACTCACCTAATATCCTCCACAGGAACCGATACATATTCTGCTATATCTGCAGCAATAGGATCATTGAAAGGCCCACGGCACGGAGGAGCAAATATTGCCGTAATAAATATGATAGCTGATATAAAAGCTCATGTTCCTGATTTTAACAACAGAGGTAAACTTGATGATTATCTTGTAAAACTCCTTAAAAAAGAGGCCTATGATAAAAGTGGTCTTATATATGGTATGGGGCACGCCATATATACTTTGTCAGATCCAAGAGCTAAGCTTCTCAAATCCATGTCAAAGAAGCTGGCCGAAAACAAAAATCTCGTAGATGATTTTCTGCTGTGCGATTATATAGAAAGACGCACTCCGCAGCTGTATGCAGAAGTTACCGGAACAGAAAAACCTATGCCTGCCAATGTTGATCTTTATTCAGGCTTTGTATATGACGCACTGGATATTCCTATAACCATAGCGACTCCACTATTTGCTACAGCAAGACTTTCAGGCTGGTGCGCACATAGAATAGAGGAAATTGTGGCCGGAAGAAAACTCATGCGTCCTGCATATAAATCAGTTCAGGAACCGAGAGAATACATAAGTATGAAGCACAGACATTCCTCTCATGCCACTAAAAAATAAACTCATACAAAAAGACTCTGTTTTTACAGAGTCTTTTTTATTCAGGCAATATATAACAAAAAATAACAGTGAGCAGAATATACTGCTCACCAACCTCTATATTAAGATCAAATTTCAGAAACAGACACATTTGACAATCCCAGTGATGAGAGATCTCCGCTGTTATATTTTTTCACGACAATACTTCCATCTTTGATTTTATCAAAAATGCTGTCATACTGGCTTTTGGAAAAGCTGCTGAAACGGCTATTTTCCATATCCAGCCATATACCATTGTTTTCAGCATTATAATACTCTGCTGAACCTCCCGGGAATTCATCGCTTTTATACTGCTTCAGCAATTCTTCCAAAACTCCTGATATATCTTTGACTGCAGAAGTCATAACAGTATCCGACATCTGAGATTTATCAGTCTCTGCAGCTATTATCTTTTTGTCATTGAGCTCCGCCGCTTCTATCACGGGCTGTTCTACCTGCCTGCCACACGCAAAAACAGCCTCTGTTCCACTTTGATACCACTCTGATGTCATATCCAGGATCGAATTCCTATCATCATCATCAGTGCAATAATGATACTTTACATTTACCGAAACACCATCCTCCTGTGATGCCGCTTCTGCTCCCTGTAAAAATCCATATCCGTAATCCATTATAGTAGGATTCTTTGTTGATCCCATAAAACCAAGCTGTGTCTTCCCGTCTTTTACAGCGCTGTAGCCGGCCAAATATCCGGCTTGTTCCGAAGCAAAGATAACAACTGCAGTATTATCACCGGTCTTTGCTTTTCCTGATTCCTGATCTACAGGCTCCGCATCTATAAGAATAAATTTTACATCCTTGTACTCTTTCTGGGCATTGTATACTACGTCTTCAAAGGAATATCCATCAGCCACTATAACTTTTGCGCCTTTATCAACAGCATTATCAATAACTTCTTTATATGCAGTTTCAGAAGCCTCTGATGCTTTATAATACTTATGGGAAACACCCTTTTCAGAACCAAATTTACTGATAGCCGTCCAAGCTACCTCGCTGTATCCTCCGTCCATGATCATCCCGGCATCTGTCACCATAGCTATATCATAATCAATCTGCTCCTCCGGCTGCTCTTCTTCCGGAGCTCCGCAGCCTGCCATAACAGCCACCATGGCAAAAGATAAAAGCAATACCAAAACTTTTTTCATAATCTCAGTCCTCCTAATACAGTTCTTCTCTTCTATGTTTCAGCAAAGGCAATTGCTGTCTTACAGACTCAACTGTTTCTATATCCACATCTCCGTATATTATACATTCTCTCTCATCAGCATGAGATATAAACCGTCCCCATGGATCTACGATGCAAGATCCTCCGTATGCCTGATACGGTCCTGCCTCGTCTCTTGCAGGGGAATTTGCTGCAAAGTACACTTGATTGTCAAGAGCCCTTGCTCTCATGGTAATATCCCAGTGAGAGGGTCCTGTTGTAAGATTAAAGGCAGCCGGCAATATTATCACCTTAGCTCCTGACAGAGCCATTTTTCTGAACCATTCCGGAAATCTCACATCATAGCATATAGCCACTCCCACCTTGCAGAACTCTGTATCAATAATAGTCATATCATGTCCCGCCGTAAGAGTATCAGACTCCATGAATCTTATTCCCCCTTTGACGTCTATGTCAAACAGATGAACTTTTCGGTGCTTTCCTATTATATTGCCTTTTCGGTCAAATGAAAATGATGTATTGAAAACATCTTCTCCGTCAATCTCCGGTATAGACCCTCCTATTAGATATATTCCCAAATCCGAGGCAATACTCGAAAGGAATTCCACGGTCTCCCCGCTTTCCTTCTCCGCATATTTCCGGAAATAATCATTAGAATAAGGACAGTTCCACATTTCCGGAAGAGAAATTATTTCTGCTCCGTTACCTGCAGCCTCCCTTATAAATTTCTCTGCTTTCTGCATACTTTCTTTCTTATTGAAAGACCCTTTCATCTGGCACAATCCGAGTTTAAACACACTTGCCTCCAATCTCACGACTCACGAATATCACCGCTTTTTATTGAATCAATAACTCTTTTGGTTATCCTTGCTGTGAGTCCCCATATAACATTTCCGTCTTTTTCTTCATATACGGGAACGGGAGCCCGCCCCTTTCTCCAGCTGTAAGGAGCTCCCTTCGTGACCTTTTCATATGGAAAATCCTCAGGAGGATCCGGTACTACATCGGTCCAATAGATATCAGGCTCATTGTTCATCAACCATTCTATACTCACCAAAAAAGTACTCTCCACCTCAGCCTCGTTAAGTGTCATATTATCGAGAGCTTCAACATCCATCACACCGAGATAACAGTACATAGCAAAATTACTGTAAGTATATATGGTATCAAGCTGACTGATAACCCTAATCTTATCCTGAGGCACCCCTATTTCTTCCCATGTTTCCCGCAGAGCACACTCCTCAGTACTTTCTCCATCTTCCAATTCTCCTCCCGGAAAACATATCTCGCCGGGCTGCCTTTTCATATGTTTCGCCCGCCTCTCATAAAGAAGATGCAAATGTCCGTCTTTTTCCACAACAGGAACCAGTATCGAAAAAAATTTAAAGAATTCTTCGTTACCCGATTCTTTATTTTTAAATATCCTTTCAATATCCGCTATCTTTAAGCTCATTCTCTTTCCTCTGAAATCTTATATTCATATATGATGCAATTAGAATACATCCGATACCTACATACGTGTTCCAAAGTATAGTTTCCTTTAAAAATATCACTGCCATAACCGGAGCTATTGCCGGTTTTATAAAAAATGCCAGCGATCCGGTAGATGCATCTGATGCCTTTATGGCCATAAAGTAGCAGAAATATCCTACTCCCGTTACGAATATCCCCACATACATTACAAGCCATGCATTATCAGTTATCCCTTCCGTCACAGGTTTTCCCGTTATAAGTATTATTATAAACAAAACAAGTGAACCTAATATGAAACTTATACTTGTTTGTGCCATTATTCCCATTTTTTCCACGCTTACTTTTCCCGCTACTGTATAAGCACCGAAGAAAACCGCGGCAAGAAGCATATATATTATACCTGTTACTGTATTTCCCTCCTGAACATTCCACGGTTTTATCATAAATACAAGACCGATCAGACCGATTCCCAGAACAATAAATTTATATTTATTGAGTCTTTCGCCTGCAAAAAAATGAGCAAATATCATAGTAAAAAGAGGATTTATGCATATAAGTACCGAAGCTGTAGCTGCATTGGAATTCATTATCCCAAGCTGAAAAAATACCATACTGAGAGGTATCCCCAATATGCCTACTCCTGCCAGTCTTATAAAATCTCTTCCTGTCAGCTTCACACTGTTTTTTTTAAGTTCTGCCACAGCAAAAGGCAGCAATATGAGTCCGCCTATAGCAAATCTCAAAAATGTAAGCTGAAACGGATCAAACTGACTGCCCGCCGCTTTACATGCAACCTCCATGGTTCCAAACAAAAATGCTGTCAATATCACATAAATATATGCTTTTTTCATCAAATTCACGTCCTTAAAAAAGACGGTGTACCCACCGCCTTTTATCTCTTGCTTAACTGCTGCCAATTAATTTAAAATCTCACACCCGTCAAAGTTTACACCTATCATTTCTTCTTTTTCTGCACTTACACTTACCACAAAATCCAGGTCGAATAATTTGGATATGGCCTTGAGTCTGTCTATAAACTCAGGAAGATCACCGAGGGAAACATCAGCATGTTTAAGTATGCTGTCTATGAATATCGTTTCAATATCATGGTCGGAACTGATTATTCCATAGATAAATCCTATGTATTCATCAATATTGGTTATATTCTCATAGTCTTCCATGCATATGACTCTTATGTCGTGTGCCAGTTCGTAATTAAGCCTGTGATTTTTATTAATGAATATTATGCTTCCATTGCTTTTCTCAACGCTGTCATTCGCAATCTGTACCATCTGTCCCGTCTTCCCGCTACCCTTATGTCCTATGAGTAATTTCACCATAATATTACCTCCTCGATATATTGATATAAGCACATTTATTTTAAATACAATTATACACTATGGTGATATATTGAGCAACCATTTTTATTGAGCCTTTCTTCTCAGCTGACCGCATGCTCCTTCTATATCCGCTCCCATTTCTCTGCGCACTGTGGCGGCAATTCCGCTTCGGCGTAGTTTCTCCGCAAGCTCTTCGGCATACTTTCTGCTGCTCCCAGTAAATCCCGTCTCCTTCACTTCATTGAGAGGTATGAGATTTATGTGACAGAGCATATTTTTAAGCTTCCTCTTCATCAGGTCAATGTCATGCAAACTGTCGTTTTCACCCTTTATAAGGGCATATTCAAAGGTAACCCGCCTTCCTGTCTTTTTTCCGTAATCATCGGCTGCCTGAAGAAGCTCGTCTACCGGGTACCGGCTGTTTACAGGCATTATGACACTTCTACCCTCATCATCCAGTCTGTGAAGTGATATAGCCAAATTTACCTGCGGAAAATCGTCTGCAAACCTCTCTATGGCAGGGATTATACCGCTTGTAGACACCGTTATATTCCTATAACTGAGATTTTTGCCATCGGGATCATGAAGGAGCTCAAGAAATCTGCCGAGGTTTTCATAATTATCAAAAGGCTCCCCCATTCCCATAACTACTATATGATTTATACTTTCGCCTGTTTCTTTCTCTGCTGCAAATATCTGATCCAGCATTTCCCCTGCCGTAAGATTCCTGACAAATCCGCCGAGAGCTGATGCACAGAATCTGCATCCCATTTTACAGCCCACCTGGGAAGATACACACAACGAGTTTCCGTATTTATATTTCATAAATACTCCTTCAACAGCATTGCCGTCTTCAAGACCGAACAGAAATTTTCTTGTCCCGTCCGTTTTGTCGTGTTGCACCTCAAGTACATCAAGCTGCCCTATATATGCCGTTTTCTTCAGCTTTTCTCTCAGCTTCAGAGAAAAATCAGTCATATCATCAAAATTCTTAATTCCGCTGTATATCCATTTAAAAAGCTGCTTACCACGAAAGGGGGCTTCACCCGCCCCCTTCATAAAATCTTTTAATTCACTTGCAGTAAGCCCCATAAGGTTTACTTTTTCCATCATACCTTCTCCACGCCGAGGCCTGTCTTGTATCCATTAATATCGAAAGTATCAAGACCATTCTTATCTTCTATGGAAACTGCCAGAGTTTCATTCATTATATAGTCTTTATACGATTCAACCGCAGCCTTAACTTCATCATCAGCCTCAACATAAATCTTTATATTATCCATCATCTCATAATCATTCTGCTTTCTCAGCTGCTGTATTTTGGATACGATTTCTCTGGCAAGGCCTTCCTCTGCCAGTTCAGGGGTTACAGTAGTGTCAAGTATTGTAAATACATTGTTTTCCATAGCCACTGCAAATCCGTCTTTTGCGGAAATCTTTACGTCTACCATTTCATCGGTGATTTCAACATTTTCTCCACCGATTTCCATGACTATCTTTCCATCAACTTCAAGCTTTGCCACAACATCTGCTGCATCAGCCTTGGCAAGAGCTCCGCCAAAGGCTTTTATATTCTTGCCTAAAACAGGTCCTGCCACTTTGAAATTAGGCTTGAGAGCATAATTCATATACTCATCCAGCTTGTTTTCAAAAATAACTTTCTTGACATTCAGCTCTTCCATGATGAGCGGTGTCAGATCCTCTATTACAGCCTGATACTTGCCGTCTACGAGAATTTCGGAAAGAGGCTGTCTAACCTTTATTCTTTCTTTTTCTCTCGTTCCTCTTCCAAGGCCTACCAAAGTTCTCACAAGATCCATTCTTTCCTCTACCTTGTTGTCTATGAGAGATTCATCAGCCTTAGGAAAATATGCCAGATGTACTGACTCTTCTCCCGTAAGATTGATATAAATCTCATCTGCTATAAACGGTGCGAACGGAGCTATCATTTTAGATATGCCGACAAGGACTTCATATGTTGTAGCATATACCGACTTCTTATCCTCATCCAGTTCCTCTGCCCAGAATCTTCTTCTGGCTCTTCTGATATACCAGTTGGAAAGGTCTTCGTTGACGAATTCCTGTATCTTTCTCACAGATTTCATATGGTCGTATCTGTCCATATCTTCCGTAACTTCTTTTATCAGGTTATTGTATTTTGATATTATCCATCTGTCCAGCTCAGGTCTCTTATCATATGCCACTTCAAGTAAAGCAGGATCGAGATTATCTTGATTGGAATAAAGTGCGAAGAAGTTATATACATTCTTCAAAGTACCGAAGAATTTGCTCACGATCTCGATAAGACCGTCTTCATCAAACTTTGTAGGTGACCATGCCGGCGATACGTGAAGCAGATACCATCTTGTGGCGTCTGCACCGTACTTATCAAAGAGCTGGAACGGGTCTACAGTATTGCCCTTGGATTTACTCATTTTCTTGCCGTTTTTATCAAGAATCAGGTCGTTTACCAGAACATTCTTGTACGGAGCCTTGCCCTTGATAAATGTGGAAATTGCCATCAGTGAGTAGAACCATCCCCTCGTCTGATCTATACCTTCACAGATAAAGTCAGCCGGGAACATTTCCTCGTCAAATTTTTCGCGGTTTTCAAACGGATAGTGCTGCTGTGCAAACGGCATCGCTCCGCTGTCAAACCAGCAGTCCATTACTTCAGGTATTCTCGTCATCGGCTTACCGCATTCAGGACATGTAAGATGTACATCAT
>NZ_JBKTXS010000036.1:0-16479 GCF_046951855.1 Lentihominibacter sp.
TACTCCCACCATCCGGACAGTTTAAAAGAGTCAGTTCTTTTGCCAAGATTTTGTTCTTTATCAGAAATCTCATATGTTATACTGACTTCAGCTCCCACTTCAGGTTTAATACCGAGGATTTCAAGTGCTTTTGTGTCCATAGCTATTTCGTCTCTTTCCTTCGGTTCTCTTCCTTCTGACATTTCGATATAGCTCCATTTGGAACAGTTTTTATCCATGAAACTTATCTCAGCAGGAACCTTTGCAAATACTCCGTCAGATATGGTTCCTATAACATCTCTTTCTCCCACTGCTTTTACCTTATCATGAGATGCGATTTCTTTTATCTGACTATCATCTACGTCTTTGAATGAACCGTGGGCATATCCCCCTATCTGCCTGAATGTAAATGTCTCATAACTTGAATTCAAAGACATTGCTATCGTAAAAAGAGTTGTAAACAAAACGGTAGTCAAAGCGATTGCTGCAGCCGCGATAATATTTCTCTTTCCCGATGCTTTAAGGGATCTGAAGCTAAGGCGGCGTATCGTTTTCTTATTCAATACTTTCATGATACACCTCCTTCTAATTGCCTGATATGATACGTCCGTCTTCAATACGCACTATTCTGTCCGCCATCTGAGCAATTTCTTCGTTATGTGTTATCATAACAATAGTCTGCTCGTATTTCGAACTGGAAATCTTCAGAAGTCCCAATACGTCTTGAGATGTTCTGCTGTCAAGGTTCCCTGTTGGCTCATCACATAAAAGTATTGCCGGTTTTGAAGCAAGAGCTCTCGCTATTGCCACTCTCTGCTGCTGACCTCCAGAGAGCTGATTTGGAAGACTCGTCACTTTATCTTCCAGCCCCAGAGTAGAAATTATGCTGTCTACAAATTTCTTATCTACATTTTTACCGTCAAGCTCCACAGGAAGTACAATATTTTCATATACATTGAGGACAGGCACAAGATTATATGCCTGAAAAACAAAGCCTATCTTCCTTCTTCTGAAAATAGTCAAAGCTTCATCTTTAAGAGAAAATATATCTTTGCCATCTACTATTACTTTACCTGATGTAGGTCTATCAAGTCCTCCCAACATATTAAGAAGAGTCGATTTTCCTGATCCGGAGGTTCCTACAACAGCAACAAACTCCCCATCATCAACCGACAGATCCACACCATTCAGCGCATGTACTTCATTGACTCCGTTCCCGTATATTTTTTTGAGATTCTCTGTTTCCAATATAGCCATTACTTTTTCTCCTTTCATCTCATTAAAATCATATGCCGTATCATAGATACGGGCAGACATTTCACTGAAAAATCACTACGGACTAAAGTCCTGTGATTTCTGTGTTTGATCTGCGCGCCGTATCATAGATACGGGCAGACATTTCACTGAAAAATCACCACGGACTAAAGTCCTGTGATTTCTGCGTTTGATCTGCGCGCCGTATCATAGATACGGGCAGATCATAAAAAAAATCTGTATAAAAAGTTTTTTCTTTTATACAGATTATCTCATAGTAATCTTTCTACATTCTTTCCGGGTTATAATAAATTCTAACGGTTTTGTAACAATCGGCAGCATATCATTTTACAAAGGAAGAAACACTGCAAAGCAGGTACCTTTTCCTTTTTCAGACGTAACTTTTATATAGCCGCCTTCTCCTGATATTATTTCCCGCGCCAGATAAAGACCTATACCTACGCCTTCATATCCTGCTGTATTTTCTCCTCTATAAAACCTTGAAAAGATTTTAGGTATCTCTTCTTCATCGACACCCTCTCCGCTATCTCGTATTTCCACGGAAATAAATAATTCATATTTTTTTAAGCTGAGTTTCACCTTTCCCTTTTTCGTATATTTGACAGCGTTATCTATAATATTTCCAAGGGCTTCTGCAGTCCATTTTTCATCAAATACAGCTGTATATTGTCCGGAAAAAGCGTTGATATCTATATTCAAAACAAGACCTTTTGCCGCTGCCTTTTCGGAATAGGATGCCGCTACACTTTCTACAAGTTTTTTTACGTCTCCGGGTTTAGGTCTAAGAGTTACTATACCTGTTTCCAGTCTTGAAAGCTTTACCAGAGAAGCTATCAGAAAATTAAGCTTTTCGGTTTGAAAACGCATAGCTTCAAGATATTCCGATGCCTCATCGGACATTTCTACCTCACTCATCAAATCAGAATACAATAATATATTTGATATGGGTGTTTTAGTCTGATGTGAAATATCTGCAATCAACGTCTTTATTTTATCTTTTTCAGCAGATATGTTTTTCATGGATATTTCTGAATAAGCAAGATATCTGGAAAACTGATTTTCAAGAGATGAATATACTGACTCGTCAAAGCTACTTTCTGCAAATTCTCCACTAAGAGCTTGTTCCAGCATCCTCTCTATTCTTTCTGTCATTGTGCGCTGCTTTCTCATGAAAAAAAATATTACTGAGCCGCAAATGACAACACAGACAGCCAATGTTATCAGACAGAAATCATTCATGATTCTTCACCCACATATACCCCACACCGTAAACGGTTTTAATATATTTATGAGCCTCCAGTTTATCTCTCAGTCTCTTTACTGTCACCGAAAGAGCATTTTCATCAACATATTCAGCACCGTCGGTCCATATCCTATCCACAAGCTCATTCCTACTTACAGTTATTCCTTCATTATCTGTAAGTATCCTGAGAAGTTTCTGCTCTGTCTTACTCAGCTCTACCGTTCTGTCACCTATGAAAAATTTCATTTTATCAAAATAAAATCTATACTTTCCCATGTATGTTTCTGCCTGATGCTGCCGGCACTGTTTTTTTCTTAACTGAGCATTTACTCGTGCGCGAAGTACAGCCAGGCTGAAAGGTTTCGTTATATAATCATCAGCTCCCAGTTCAAGACCTGCTACAATATCAGCCTCCATATCATTAGCCGTAAGAAGTATTACAGGAGTATCACTTTTTTCCCTGAATTCTGCAAGAAAATCATAACCGCTTCCATCCGGAAGATTTACATCTAAAATAATCATATCCGGCAATCTTTCTTCTGTAATTCTCCGCGCTTCCATAATCTTGCTACAATTTTCCACAGTCCTTTCTTTCAGCGTCAGTGCTCTGCAAAGACCCGATGCAAGCGCTGAATCATCTTCTATTATAAGAATGTACTCTGACATATACTGAACCTCCGTTTTTATTATACAGCCATGAGTTTTTAAATGGCAAGAACAAAAGACATCCTGTTAACTAAAAAACAGAATGTCTTTAAATTAGCTACTGAAGGTTAAGCTTCAAAGATAATATCCTTTCGGTAATGATATGAAAAGCGACAAGCTGTATAGCCGTCAGACCAAACATCACAGCTATAACAAACTGACTCAGACCGAACATATTTCCTGCAGATCCGTCCCATGACGACAGCAAATCAACCATATCAAAACTGCCTGCGATCATTCCCAGTATTATGAAAAACACAGTGACAGCTGTTGAAAGACCTATATATGCTGCCAAGGAAAGTAATATCCTATGTTTCCCAGCTAACTGTCCTATTGCCAAAGATGCATATACCTGATATATGCTTTTCAGCAGTGAAAGTACCATTATTACCAGAACCTCTACTATGATAAGTATATATCTCGGATCTTCTTTCCATGCTTTCGCAATACCACTGAATATGTCAGGAATCACACTCAAACTGCTTAGCCCTGCAAGTATTGCAAGTGATACCATAGCTACTATTATACTCAAAAGAACCACTCCCGCTGCCACAAGACCTTTTGATGTTATAAGCTGCCAAGGTTTCACCGGCAAAGTATGCATCAGATATCCCTCGTCACCCAAAAGCCCTTTATAAAACCTCAGTATGACGATTATTACTGTCGCCGCCACCAATGCAATAAAAATAGATATATACATGAAACCGGTAATTGTTCCGACAATAGATACCAGTGTATTTGCTCCCTGCGACGCTCCTTCGAACGTACGTCCAAGCAAATTACTACTCACACTAAAAAGCAAACTTGCTGCAATAAGTGCAGCCCATATGACTGCCATAAGTTTTATACTGGATCTTATCTCATATTTGATCAGTCTACCTGTCATTTCTGTTCACCCCCATAAATGGCTCCATTCTGAATGTATCCTTAAATACATCATCTATGGATTTACCTTCCTTCTCCTTGATTTCATCAACAGATTCATGCCTTACCATCTTACCGTCTTTTATAAAAATAACCTCGTCAAGAATTCTTTCTATATCAGAGATAAGATGTGTTGAAATTATAACCGTTCCATCCTCATTATAATTATTTATTATAGTAGTAAGGATATAGTCTCTTGCAGCAGGATCCACACCCGCTATAGGCTCATCCAGCAAATAGAGCTGAACTTTTCTGCTCATCACTAAAACAAGCTGAACTTTTTCCCTTGTTCCCTTGGACATGGTTTTTATCCTATCTTCAGGTTGTATATTCATTGCGGCGCACATATTCTCCGCCTTGTTTCTGTCAAAATCCTGATAAAATTCACTGAACATACTGAGAACATCCTTAACAGTCATCCAGTCTGCAAAATACGGTCTGTCAGGAAGATAACTTATTATCGACTTTGTATATACTCCCGGTTTTCTGCCATCAATCAATATCTCACCTTTCGTAGGTCTTATAAGTCCATTTATAAGTTTTATGAACGTTGTCTTTCCGCTTCCGTTAGGACCGAGAAGACCTATGACTTTTCCTCTGCCTACATTGAGGTTTACTCTGTTAAGAGCCAGCTTACTTCCAAATGCTTTGCTTACATCAAAACATTCTATTAATGTTCCTGTTTTCATTTATCTTCTTCCCCTCTCTTTTTTATCATTTTTACAACATCATCTTCGCTGTATCCAATAGCTTCCATTTCCCTTATAAATTTTTCTATGGTCTGTTTTGCTATTGATTCTTTCATTTTAGCCACCAACCCTTCATCTGTCGTTACAACCCTTCCTACTGTTCTGTTCGTTATAACAAATCCATCATGCTCCAGCTCACTCAGCGCTCTCTGCATAGTGTTGCGATTAACTCCCGCAGATTCTGCCAATTCCCTCACCGTAGGAAAGGCTCCTCCCATCTTGTATTCCCCCGCTACTATAGCTATTATAAGCTGCTCTTTAAGCTGAGGCCATATGGGCCGGCTGTCATCAAGTTTCCATTTCACACCTAATTCCCTCCTTTTCTTTATTCATTTTTATATTTTTTGTTCTTGTTGTCATATTGTCCTATGTGCTTAAGACAATATCAATATATTACTATTTTCTTTATTTGTCAATATATATTTTAAATTTTTTAAAATAATAAGATGCCAAAATCCCAAAAATAAAAAAGCGTTTATATAATCGGAAACCCAATTAATACAGCCGCCTTCTGTCTGCTAAATCAAAAACTCCTTCATACGTTTGTAACATATGAAGGAGTTTTAAATTTAATACTCATTCTATTCAATAGATTCAAAATCCACACTGCAGTTATGGTGTACCTTCTGTACATCATCATTGTCTTCGAGAATATCTATCATTTTTTTAAGAGATTTCAGATCATTCTCATCTTTTGGAGCAGCTTCCATAGACGGAACGAATTCAACATCAGAATCAATGATATCATAACCCGCATCAGTAAGAGCTCCATGTACATCAGTATAGTTTTCGGGAGCTGTCTGTATCTCAAAACTATCATCGTGAGTTATTATGTCTTCGGCTCCTGCTTCAAGTGCTGTCTCCATCAGCGCATCTTCATCTACATCATCAGTCTTCTCTATAATGATAACACCTTTTCTCGAAAACATATATGAAACACATCCCGGTGTTCCCAAATTGCCGCCGTGCTTGTCAAAAGTAGATCTTACAGCGGAAGCTGTCCTGTTTCGGTTATCAGTGAGAGTCTCCACTATTACTGCGACTCCTCCTACACCATATCCTTCAAAGGTAAGTTCTTCGTAAGTTTCTCCTTCCAGCTCTCCTGTTCCCTTCTTAATGGCTCTCTTAATATTGTCATTGGGCATTCCGATCCCTTTGGCCTTTTCTATAGCTACCCTTAAAGTAGCATTATAATCCGGGTCTCCGCCTGCTTTTGCCGCTACTATTATCGCTCTCGCATATTTTGTAAACATCGCAGCACGTTTTGAATCCTGCGCCGCTTTTCTGCCTGCTATCGTTCCGTGTCTTCCCATGGAGACACCTCCTAACCTAAAAATTATTCAACAAAGAAAATTATACACCTATATTACGCTTAATTCAAGGTGAAAAAGACAGCCCGATTACTGCACTACAGATTCACCCATATGCTCTTTCGCTGCTTTTTCAGCCTCTTTCTTTTCAAGATTTTTATGAGCTGTAGCCATCATGAGTTTTATCCTGTTGAGCTGATTTACATCTGATGCTCCCGGATCATAATCTATAGCTGCTATATTAGCCATAGGATTCCTTTTTCTCAAGGCCTTCATCATTCCCTTTCCGGTAACATGATTAGGAAGGCAGGCAAAAGGCTGCATACATATTATGTTTTCCACTCCGTCATCAATCAGATCTACCATCTCGCCCGTAAGAAGCCATCCTTCACCGCACTGATTGCCCAAAGAGATTATTTCCTTTGCCTTATCTGCAATATCTTTTATATACATAGGCTGATGGAACCTCTTGCTATTTTCAAGAGCCTTTCTCATAGGTTTTCTGAAATACTCAAGAACGTCCATAGCGATCTTATTCCCCATCATAGTACCGTATGTACCGGAAAGATTACGGAAATTAAACTCTTTACTATGCATTCCATACATGAAAAAGTCTATCATATCAAGAACTACTGCTTCTCCGCCTTCCTTCTCGATTATATCTACTACATCATTATTAGCGTTAGGATGATACTTTACGAGAATCTCACCGACAACACCTACTTTAGGCTTTTTTATGTCAAGAAGAGGGAGCTGATCAAAATCTCTGACTATAGATGCCACTATTTTTTTAAATTTCACAAGGCTTCCTGTATACACATTTCTTCTTGCAACTCTTGCCCATTTTTCATAAAGAGCATTAGCCGAACCCGGTTCTTTTTCATATGGTCTGGTAGCATACAGAACCCTCATAAAAAGATCTCCATATACAAGTGCCATCACACCTCTTTTTATAACCTTTACGGAAAGACTGAACCCCGGATTGCTTTCAAGGCCTGCCATATTTACGGAAATAACAGGTATCTGTTCCATATCCAGATCTTTAAGAGCCTTACGCAAAAGAGCCACGTAATTGCTGGCTCTGCATCCTCCGCCCGTCTGACTCATAAATATCCCCACTTTATCAAGATCAACTTCACCTGACTTTAAATACGAAATTATCTGGCCGAGAGTCACGATGGTAGGATAACAAGCATCATTATTAATATATTTGAGGCCTTCATCTACAGCATTCTTATCTACAGTGGGAAGCCTTTTCACATTATATCCTGCGCTTCCTATTGCAGCTTCCAGGAACTGAAAATGTATAGGCGACATTTCAGGAATAAGAATCGTATAATCCTTTCTCATCTTCTTTGTGAAATATACGCGCTCATATGAGCTCTTATCATCTACATGAGTAACGCCGTTCTTCTCCCGCTCATCCATAGCAGCTTTAAGAGATCTTATTCTGATCTTAGCTGCTCCCATGTTTGTGCCCTCATCTATTTTCAATACCGTATAGAGTTTATTATTCTTCTTTGTAATTTCCTCTACCTGATCTGTTGTTACAGCATCAAGACCACAGCCGAATGAATTCAGCTGCACAATCTCCACATCATCGGTAGTTCCCACAAACGTAGCTGCTTTATAAAGCCTTGAGTGATACATCCACTGATCCAAAACTCTTATAGGTCTTTCCAATTTCCCCAGATGGGCTACTGAATCTTCTGTAAGCACCACCATATCAAAAGAACTTATTATCTTGTCTATGCCGTGATTGATTTCAGGATCCAGATGGTAAGGTCTTCCCGCAAGAACCACTGCCTTTTTCTTATGGTCTCTGGCATATTTAAGGGAATACTCGCCCTGCTTCTTTATATCGTCCTTTACACGTTTATCTTCTGCTCTCGCCATCTTTATGGCTTCTATCAGCTCGAGCCTTCCCACGCCTGTTCTTCTCAGCACCTTGTAAAGCTCTCTGGCAAGATATTCATCATTATCATAAGGAAGGAACGGATGAGAGAATGTGACTCCGTTTTCTTCAAATATGTCATCCATATTTCCGGCTATCACCTCAGGATATGTAGCTACTATAGGACAGTTGTAATGGTTAGGCGCAGAATCATCTTCAACCCGCTCATAATTAATACTCGGATAAAATATCCATTTAGCACCGTGATCTACGAGCCACTTGATATGTCCATGAACCAGTTTTGCCGGATAGCATGCCGTATCCGATGAAATAGTTTCCATTCCTTTTTCATACATATCCTTGCTGGAAGTCGGCGAAAGCATTACGCTGAATCCCAGTCTCGTAAAGAGCACAAACCAGAACGGATAATTTTCATACATATTAAGTACACGGGGTATCCCTATAACTCCCCGCTTTGACTCTTCAACAGTCAGAGGCTCATATCTAAAGAGTCTGTTGAGTTTATATTCATAAAGGTTCGGGATCTTATTCGATTCTTTTAATGTTTTTCCTTCGCCCCTCTCGCATCTGTTTCCCGTAAAGAACTTGGTCCCGTCACTGAACTTGTTTATAGTCATCAGACAGTTGTTTTCACAGCCTTTGCATCTGACATGGCTTGTAGTCACATGAAATGTAGCAATGTCGTCCGGCGTTATTACTGAAGATACCGTATCTTCAACGTAATTCTCTCTTGCAATAAGAGCTGCTCCGTAAGCACCCATAAGTCCTGCTATATCAGGCCTTACGATTTCCTTGCCCATAACATTTTCTATAGCCCGAAGAACAGCATCGTTGAGGAACGTCCCCCCCTGAACTACTATCTTGTTTCCAGCCTCTTCGGGATTTCTCAGCTTAATAACTTTATAAAGCGCGTTCTTAATTACCGAATATGACAAGCCTGCGGAAATATCTCCTATTGTTGCGCCTTCTTTTTGAGCCTGCTTTACTTTTGAATTCATAAATACGGTACATCTCGTTCCCAGATCTACCGGAGCTTTCGCAAACAGAGCCTCTGTTGCAAAAGACTGTACATCCATGTTTACAGATTTAGCATATGTTTCTATAAAGGAGCCGCACCCTGACGAACAAGCTTCATTGAGCATTATATTATATATAGCTCCATCCTTTATACGCATACACTTCATATCCTGACCTCCGATATCCAGGATAAAATCAACTCCCGGCAGAAACTCTTCGGCAGCTTTGTAATGAGCCATAGTCTCTATTTCACCAAGATCAGCTTTAAAAGCGGCCTTTATCAGGCCTTCGCCATATCCGGTCGCCGTAACGTTGGCTATGTAAGCCTTGGGAGGAAGCAATGAATAGAGTTCCTTAAACATATTCATAGTAGCCTCCAGAGGCTTTCCTTCATTACCTCTGTAATACGAATACAGAAGATTTTTTTCATCATCTATAAGGGCAGCCTTCGTAGTAGTGGAGCCCGCATCTATGCCGAGAAAAACTTTGCCCTTAGCCTTTTTTATATCTTTACGCTTTATCTTATCCTGAAGATGCCTGTCCCGGAACTTTCTATAGTCTTCTGAATCAGCAAACAGTGGATCCACATGTTTAGTATCAGACAAAGCGCTGGGATCTGCATGTTCTATTCTGTTTATGATCTCCTTAAATTCTATTTCTTCATACTTTGCCGAATTGATAGCTGCCCCTATAGCCACAAAATATTTAGAATCCTCAGGAAAGATCACCTCATCCTCTTTGAGTTCCAGAGTCTGAATAAATCTTTTCCTGAGTTCTGAAAGAAATGACAGCGGTCCACCTAAAAAGGCAACTTTTCCTTTTATGGTATGTCCGCACGCCAAACCGCTGATAGTCTGATTGACCACTGCCTGAAAAATAGATGCTGACAAATCCTCTATAGGGGCTCCCTCATTTATCAAAGGCTGTATATCTGTTTTAGCGAATACTCCGCATCTGGCAGCTATAGGATATATCATAGTATGTTTTTTAGCAGCTTCATTCAGTCCCGATGCATCTGTATTGAGCAAAGCAGCCATCTGATCTATGAAAGCTCCTGTTCCTCCGGCACATGTGCCGTTCATTCTCTGCTCTATAGTCTGCCCATAAAAAGTAATCTTAGCATCCTCTCCTCCCAGCTCTATAGCAACATCTGTTTCCGGAATGAGAGTTTCGACAGCCGCACTGCACGTTACTACCTCTTGCTCAAAGGGAATCTTTAGAATATTGGATAACGACAACCCTCCGGATCCTGTAATAACAGTTCTGAGTTTTATATTTCCTACTGTTTCATACATATTTTTAAGCAAGTCTACAACTGTTTTAAAAACATTCGACATATGCCTCTCATATCTACTGTATATAACCTTGTCACCGTCATCAAGCAACACAAGTTTCACAGTCGTAGAACCAACATCTATACCTAATCTCATATAATATACAATCCTTCCTTCTATAACTAATAATATATATGTAAATTTAATTTGTTTTCTTCATTTAATATTGTCTTATGATATAATAATTTCATGAAAAGTTCAATCAAAAAAGACACATTTAAAGCGATATACCGATTATTGGATAGATTTTCTCCAATTAACGGAAACTGCGGCAAACTCTGCGGAAGCATCTGCTGCACATACGAATATGAAACATCCTCTGAAAGCCAGCCCAGTATAGATGAAAACTTGTCTCTGGGTCTTTATCTGTTGCCCGGAGAAGAAAAACTTTTCACAGGCCGTGAAGACTGGCTGGAATGGAACTGGGAATATGCCGAGGATTATGAATTCCCTGAAAGCTGGCACGGCAAAGTGTATTTTCTCAAATGCAAAACTGCACCTTTTTGCCATAGAGAAATGCGCCCCTTGCAATGTCGTATTTTTCCGCTAACTCCCCATCTGGACGAAAACGGACAGTTGTTTATGATATATCAAAGCGGGCAGCTCCCATACACTTGCCCGCTAATCTCTGAAAAAATAAAATTGAATGATGACTTTGTGAAAGCCAATTTTACAGTATGGAAACATCTTCTCCGCGATCCTCTCATCCGTGACCTTGTCGAAATGGACTCATATTTCAGAATCCAGGACGGTGAGGATATAAACATACTATATCCCTAAAAAGATATCTTTAATTTACGTAATCTTCCTTTATAATATCAAGACGCCTTATATCCTTCTTATATACATATTTCAAGGCGATAGCAAAGTAAACTACACCTATAAGCTCCGCTATAGGAAATGCATACCATACCAATTTCAATCCTGCTATGGAAGCGAATATCCATGCCAGAGGCAGTATCCCTACAAGCTGTCTTAAAAGTGAACCCCACAGACTCATAAATCCATGCCCTATCGCTTGGAATATTGAAGATGACATAATACCAAAAGAAGCCGGAAGGAAGCAAAGGCTTATTGTCCTTAACGCAGGAACTCCTATATCATACATTTCCTGGCTCCCTGTCGAATTAAATATAGTAAGCAGTTGATACGGAAGTGTCTGAAAAAGCAGAAGACCAAGCCCCATTATAACAAAAGCCGTCATAAATCCCTTTTTAAAGGTTTCCATAAGCCGCTTTCTGTTTCTTGCTCCATAGTTGAACCCCATTATAGGAAGCACTCCTTGATTCAACCCGAACACAGGCATAAATATGAATGACTGCAGCCTTCCATATACACCCATTACAGCAACAGCCGTCTCTGTAAGACCGCTAAGTATTATATTCATACCAAACTGCATCACAGACATTATAGACTGCATCAGTATTGCAGGCGCACCTACAGCATATATATCTTTAAGAATCCTCCCCTGCATCTTCCATCCGAAAAGCTTTACATGAACAGCATGCTTTTTCTTGAAAAGGAATATCTGTCCCAGACACATGGACACAAGCTGTCCCAATACAGTAGCTACGGCAGCACCTGTAACGCCTATTTCAGGGAACGGTCCGATGCCGAATATAAGCATAGGATCCATTATTATATTTGTCACAGCACCGAAGATTCCGCATACCATCGGAATCTTCATATTGCCTGTAGACTGCAGTATCTTTTCAGTAGTAACCTGAACAATAGAAAACAGAGAACCGACCGTTATTATGAACATATAGTTTATACCGTTTTCAACTATATACGGTGTATCAGACAAAAGATTCATCATAGGCTTTGATAAGAATATCCCTATCAGAGCAAAAAACATCCAATTAATAAAAGAAAGTCTGTATCCATGGCTGGCAGCCATATCTGCCTCTTCGTAACGCTGAGCTCCAAGTCTTCTTGAAATAAGCGAATTTATACCTACTCCGGTTCCCACCGATACTGAAATTATCAGCATTTGTATAGGGAATATGTATGTAACGGCAGCAAGAGCCTGTTCGCTTATAAGCGAAACAAAAAAACTATCTACTACATTATAAAATGCCTGTATGAACATGGACAGTATTGCCGGCCAAGACATGTTGAATATCAACTTGCCCACAGGCATATTACCCATTTTGTCCATATGATCCGAATTGTTGAGTCTGTCATTGTTCTCCATCATCTTTTCCTCTTATTCTTACGTAATTTTCACCACAAAAATTTGCCTAAAATATATTAGGCAAATTTTTCAATGCACTATTTCTTTTTAATCTTACCATCGTTATCGGTAAAAAGCAATAGTCTGGGAGCAATTACAGAATAATGATTAATCCTTGGATTTGTAGTAAAGCATGCAATGACAGTAACCTTCAAAATCCGGATCTTCTATCTGATCCTTGAATTCTTGGCATATACACTTGTTCTCCGGCTTTATTTCAACGCGGCACGGACAGTATCCGTGTTTTTTGACAAGACCCTCTTTTATCTTTTTTACTACTTCTTTGTCTTTATTTAATGTAACTGCCATATCTATTCTCCCGAAAAATTATGCCTTCCAAAGGCCGTGAAGATTACAGTACTCATATACAGCAACAATTTCATCATTGTCAAGTACAAATTCAGCTTCAGGCTTTTCCCCCGGCTTAAGATATTTTATCTGGCTGCCTTTTTTAGTTTCAAGACATACCCACTGAATATAATGTTCATCCAGCATAGGATGTTCAACTGAACTTACAGTAACCTTCACTTTATCTCCATCTTTTTCAACTACCGGAACATGCTTTTCCTGAGCTGCATCAGTGGAGCCGGCAACCAGTTCTGTCATCTTCTGTCCACAGCACATTACAGGAACACCTTTGTTTTCTACAAATGTGATGATATTTCCACAGTGTTCGCATTTATAAAATTTCATATTCATACCTCCTTGATTTTAACCTCTTGTTTAAGGTTTTTAATATATTGTACCTTATGAGTCCACAATACTACTTTTTGAGACTTATGTCAAGATAATTTTACCATTATTTTTAAAATTATTGACATATGATATTTAAAATGATAAAATCAAATCAATAAATGACATATGTCAATAATTATTAAGGAGTGTGAAATAATGAAAATCGCTGTTACCTATGAAAACGGTCAGATATTCCAACATTTCGGCCATACTGAAACATTTAAAATCTATGAAATCGATGGAAAAGATATAACAGAAAGCAAAACAATAGGCACAGAAGGAAACGGCCATGGAGCTCTCTCAGGCTTTTTGAAAAGTAAAGGTGTGGACATTTTGATCTGCGGCGGCATAGGCGCAGGAGCAAAAACAGCTCTTTCAGAAGCAGGAATAAAACTTTTCGGCGGAGTTTCCGGAAACGCAGATCAAGCTGTAAAAGACTATCTTAACGGCAACCTCTCATATAAACCTGATATTATGTGCAGCCATCATGATCACGATCACCAACATGGAAAAAACTGCGGCCACGGAAACTGCGGATCACATGAATAAAATCCTCACGGATAAAACAACAGAGCTGTCTGAAAAACACAGACAGCTCTGTTTTACGATTATTCAGCCTCCAAGTCTCGAGAAAAATCTGCCGATTCCGGCAAATATATTCTTCATTCTTGAAACAGAACGTTCCTGCCTGTGAAGCGTTGTGTCCATAAATGTCTGCTGACTGTCAAACGGCTCAGGTTCACCTTCACATTTTCTTATATAAGAACCATCCGGTTGCAGAAAGCTGGCTTTTGCCTTATCAGATAGCTGGACTGAAAGAATATGAAGAAGCTGTTTTTTTATATCCTCATCATATACAGGTGTAGCTATCTCTACACGTCTTTTGAGATTTCTGGTCATCAGATCAGCAGAAGAGATATATAATTTAACTGCATCTCCTTTTCCGAAACAATATATTCGGGCATGTTCCAGAAATCTTCCCACTATACTGGTAACAGACACGTTTTCGGTTTCTTCGGCTATACCGGGTCTGATACAGCAGATACCTCTGACTATGAGCCGTATATCCACACCTGCTCTCGAAGCCTCTGCAAGCTTATCTATCACATCACGGTCTGTTACCGAATTGACTTTCATGCAAATATAACCTTCCGTACCTTTCTGCATCTCCTCATCGATCAAATCCAGAAGCGCAGGCTTTATTCCCTTTGGAGCCACAAGTAGCTGACTGTAATTTCCCTCCAGGTTATCTGTAAGCATGTTCCTAAAAAATGCAGTACCATCCCGTCCAATCTCATCATTTGCTGTCATAATACTTATATCTGTATACATGGCATTTGTCTTTTCGTTATAGTTTCCTGTACCAAGCTGGGTAATATAACTATATCTACCCCTCTTATGAGATGTTATCAGACATATTTTACTGTGACACTTATAATTATCTATACCGTATATAACCTTACACCCCGCATCTTCCAGCATCTTAGACCATGCAATATTATTTTCCTCATCAAATCTTGCTCTCAGCTCCATTAGAACTACGACTTCTTTGCCGTTTTCTGCTGCCCGGCAAAGAGCACGAACTATTTTGGAAGATGAAGCCAGTCGATATATGGTTATCTTAATAGAAATCACATCATCTCCATCAGCAGCTTCATTAAGAAGTTTTATAAATGGATCCACTGAATCAAACGGAAAAAACAGCATCCTATCTTTTTGCCTTATCTGTTCCATCACGGAAATATTTTCATTAAGATCCGCCGGCCATTTGGGAACATATGGAACGTATGAAATGCGTTTGCTTATTTTCTCTGAAAGCTTGCTCTCCAATTCAAATACATATTTCATATTGAGAGGTGTTTTATCTACATATATTTGATGTTTCTCCACTTGTATCATTTTAAGAAGCTCTTTCACAAAAACATCAGATATAGACTGTCCGATCTCAAGGCGCACTATAGCTAACGTAGATCTTTTCTTAAGCAGCTTTTTCACATAACTTCTGAAATCTGTCTCTGTGTCTTCGAACTTCTCTGAGTCAAAGCTGACATCAGCATTTCTTGTAACAGAGATTATACATGCTTCCTCTTGTTTATATTTCCCATACAGTTCATGAGCTCGATGAAATATTATATTTTCCGTCCGTATAAACCTTCCCTCTTCATTAAGCATGACGACTTGCGGAAGAACCTGAGGAACAGGAACAAACGCTATGGATTTTCTGTCGTTTTTATCTCTTACAAGGGACGCTATGTAAAGATGTTTACTCTCAAAATGAGGTTTGGGGTGTCTGTTATCTATGACTTGCGGCGACAGTATGGGAAGTATCTCATTATCAAAATACTTTTCCGCAAATCGTTTTTCTTCACCAGTCAGATTTTCATAGGAAACATCTTCTATCCCCTGTGCCTCAAGTTCAGAACATACCGAAGAATATATTCGTCTTTTTCGTTCTATAAGTCCGGGCATAACCCTATATATTCTGCCAAGCTGTTGATCGGGTGTCATACCGCTTTTATTATCAATATGATCAGGATTGACTGAAGCTATATCAAACAGACTTCCTACTCGTATCATAAAAAATTCGTCAAGATTAGTAGAAAATATAGACACGAATTTAAGCCGCTCCAGAATTGGAACATTTTTATCTGCCGCTTCTTCGAGAACTCTTCGATTAAAACGTAACCAACTTAATTCTCTGTTCTGCGTATAACTGTATTTTTTTCTTGTTTTAAGATTTTTTGACACAAATACCCCTCCCTTACACCATAACTGCTTACAGTCAGCTTTTTTGTTTTCAGTTTCCGTGAAATATATCTAAGTATCATATATCCCGGTATTATAGTATGAATACGTTCCGGATCTATCTTCAATATAGCATTAGCGGCACTTCTTTTATCTCCTGTCAGAAAATCTCCTACTTTTTTAAGATCTTCCGAAGTCATAGTATTATTTCCCGGATCTACAATTTCTAAATATCTGGCGAATTTAAGCACAGAACGAGCTGTTCCCCCTGTACAGATGAGCTTACTGTACTTGCCTGAAGTCTCCAAAGGC
>NZ_JBKTXS010000037.1:0-16447 GCF_046951855.1 Lentihominibacter sp.
TTGTTTCAGATTAAAGCTGTTTTCAGTTTTTTAGCAGTGTATTACTGGTATTGGGGTGGAAATATCGGGATATTGTACAGAAAAAATTATACGCATTATTTATTGATATAGAATGTTAAAAAAATCTTGCAAAATATATAAGGGGGGGGGTATACTTCTTAAAGAGACTATCTTTTTGGGGAATTGTATATAGTCTGCTGTAAGTGTATTAAAATTAAATAGTGTGAAGGAGGAATTATGGACAAGTGTAGAATGAAAAGAAACTTGTTGATGCTGATAGCTGTGTTCATTATGGCAGCGCTTATGATACCTGTGAGTGTGTCTGCAGCAGGAACGGTAAGCGTTTCAATAGGAGGAGTGGAACTCTCTGATGGGGAAAATCTTGTCGGAGATGGGACGGCCTTATTGGATAAAGCTAATAAGACGCTTACTCTTAAAAATGTATCCTTGGAAAAGCAGGTGAGCATTGAAAAAGCTGACGGGGAATTTAATATCACAATTGAAGGCAGTTGTTTCGTAGGAAGTGAAAAGCTTCCGATTGAGGGGACTGCTATTTGGGGGGATAATTCTGTATCAGCGCTGAATATTGATATCAATGAGGGCGCTGTACTTTCTCTTTATTCTAAAGGAGGTAATAGTGTATATGCTTCTGGCGGTGATTTGAATATTTCGGGACCGGGAAAACTGGTGGCAGAGTCAGTATCAGGACAGAATGGGGCGTTTCCTCCTGTATGTGCGAGCAATGATATTTTTCTGAAAGGCGGTTTGAATGCGCATCTTGTTTCTGATTGGCATGGGATATATACCGGTGGAGGAGACATATATGTTGAAGATTCAGCGGTAGATATTGATGCAGAAGGTGCGGGAATATTTTCTCAGTCAGATCCATCATCTATAGTCCTGAAAAACAGTAAGCTGAATATTGATGTGTATACAGAGGCGGCAGTATTTTGCGAATCAGGAAGTATTATTGTAGACAATACTAAAATGGATGTAAGCAGCAGTCTTGAAAAATTCCCTCTTGATCCTGACGATCCGGATTCTGATTCTGATTATGTAGGATATGTTTTGTATAGCGGGAGTGATATTACAATAAAAGGAGCTGACACAGAAATAAAAGGAAAGACGGGCCTGGGGATTTCCGCTGATGGCGGCAAAGTCAGCATTGAAGGCGGTAACATAGATATGGAGACTATGGATGTATCTATTTTGGGATGGGACGGAATAGATATCACAGGCGGAATTGTTAACCTTTATTCTGAAACGCAGAGCGCAATTCTGGCTCGTAGCGGAGCGCTTACTATTACAGGAAATGGCACAAAAATTACAGCAGCCTCCAATAATAAAGATATTGCAACTATACGTAATTTTTCAGATGGAGGAATTCATCTTGACGCCGATGTAACTGCTGAAAATAAAGCTGGCGGAAGACCTTTTGAAGGAGTTAAAAAAGACCTCTCTGTAGCTATAACAATGGGTGATGGATTCAGTGCTGTTGGACTGAAAGTTTATACGACAGAAAAAGGTCATTCCTATTTCATCAAGGCGGATTCAGAGACAAATGAGCCTGTCACAGGCTCAGTAGAAGTTTGCGGACATGTATGGAAAGAACCTATATGGGCATGGGGGAATGATAATTCCTCTGCATCAGCAACATTTATATGCGAAAAAGATGCTGATCATAAAGAATCGGTAGTAGCTCAGATAATC
Source organism: Lentihominibacter sp. (assembly GCF_046951855.1). Taxonomy (NCBI): domain Bacteria; kingdom Bacillati; phylum Bacillota; class Clostridia; order Peptostreptococcales; family Anaerovoracaceae; genus Lentihominibacter; species Lentihominibacter sp. The sequence goes on from NZ_JBKTXS010000037.1 coordinate 1,711, forward strand.
AGCCAAACTACTGAAGCAACTTTTGATAAAGACGGAAAAATCATATATACTGCAACAGTAGATTTTGAAGGTAAACAGTATACTGATGAAAAAGTTCAGGTTATTCCTGCGCTGGGAACCGGAGGAGAAACAGTGCAGCCGGAAAAAGACGATGAAAGTGCAGCAACAGGAGATGGCAGCAATATGGTTCTTTGGGCGGTATTGCTTTTGGCAGCGGGAACGACAGGAACAGTAGTTTATAATAGACGCAAGAATGCGTAATTATCTTATGAGAAACCGGTGAAAGATTTTTGCTTCAAGGTATTCTGAGAGTAGATAGTTTAAGTGATAAGGAAGATCTGCAGCAGTTTAAAAAAACTGTTTCGGATCTTTTTTCATATACAAAAAAGATTTGTTATCAGAAAATCTTTTGAGATATGAGAAAGATTTCATAGCGATTTGCAGGTATATGGGAAAATCAGGGATTTGTATCTTTTCTTTTTTAGTTATGCAATCTTATTGAGGTCTTTTTTTCGCAAAGCAAAAAATAATGAAGCGTTATGGTGTAAACAAAAGGATTGCTCCTGTCAAAAAAGAAACACAACGATACGTGTGCGTGTAAAAGACCATATAAACATTGAAAATACAAGATTTTTAATGAACAAAAAACATAAAAAACTTTTCTTAAAACTATTGCATAAATTTGAATAATGTTATATACTACAAAGGCTTGTGTAAGGCGATGAGGTGGGAAGTTACCTTGCTATAGGAGAATTTTCACTGAGAATTGTCCCCACAAAAGATGGGGGCGAAGGGATTCGCTGATTTTTTGTTTTGTGTAAAATATAGGGAACACACGAAACCGTGTACGAAGCAAGCGAAACCACTGTGCACGCGCTGAGAACCGCCGAAACTGCGGCTTCGGGAGGAACTCGTAAGTGGGAAAATCAAGTTTTAAAGAACCCCTTGTACGAGCATAGCGAAAACAGTACAAAAAATTTAGGAGGAAAGAAATGAGCGAATTACAAAAAATCAGAATTAAGCTTAAAGCTTATGATCACGCACTTCTTGATCAGTCTGCAGCTAAAATTGTTGAGACTGCCAAGAAAACAGGCGCCGAAGTCTCCGGCCCTATTCCGCTTCCTACAGAGAAGGAAGTGGTTACTATTTTGAGAGCTGTTCACAAATATAAGGATTCAAGAGAACAGTTCGAACAGAGAACACATAAGAGACTGATCGACATTACAAGTGCTACGGCAAGAACAACAGACGCGTTGACTAAACTGGATCTGCCGGCAGGTGTCGATATCGAAATCAAGCTCTAACAGACAAGAGCGATGTTAAATAAAAAGCGAAGGGAACTCCCTTAGTATGAGCAGACCTTAAGAATTGTGGTGAAAACCGCAGGGCTTGCGCAGTAGCTTTCAGCCAAATCAGAGATTTGGGAAAGACTTGCAGCAGATCTGCCGCGATTTTCAGGACAAATCGGGCTAGGGCTTGCTCCGCTGTAAGAAATGATTGTGCCTGAGTTCCGGAGGCGGGACGAAAGGACAAGGAGGAGGAAAAATAAACCATGAAAACAATTTTAGGTAAAAAGATGGGCATGACTCAGATCTTTACCGAGCATGGTACAGTAGTACCTGTAACGGTAGTAGAAGCTGGTCCTATGACGGTAACACAGATAAAGACTGTCGAGACTGATGGATACAATGCGGTACAGTTCGGTTATGAAGATGCAAAACCGCAGAGAGTCAATAAGCCTATGACAGGACATTTCGACAAAAATGAAATTGCTCCTAAGAAACATTTGGCAGAGTTCAGACCCGAAGAAGGTGAGACTTATGAAATCGGTCAGCAGATAACAGTTGCAGATTTTGAAGCCGGAAAGAAGCTGGATGTAACAGGAACTTCAAAGGGTAAAGGAACTCAGGGTAATATTAAAAGACACGGACACCACAGAGGTCCTATGAGCCACGGCTCAAAGCACAAGAGACTTGCCGGAGCTCTGGCAGCCGGTACTTATCCTTCAAGAGTATTTAAGGGTAACGCAGGTCCGGGAAGAATGGGTCGCGAAACAGTGACTGTTCAGAACGTTGAACTGGTAAAAGTTATAGAAGAGCAGAACCTTATGCTGATAAAGGGCGCGGTTCCCGGAAATAAAGGCGGAATCGTTCGTATCCAGTATGCAGTTAAAGGTCAGAACAAATAGATGACTTCAGGAAGGAGGAAGTAAGATGTCAAAAGTGACAATGCTAAACATGGCAGGTCAGGAAGCCGGACAGATCGAATTAAAAGATGAGATATTCGGCATCGAACCAAACCAGAATGCAGTTCATGCAGTAATAAAAAACATTTTAGCCAACAGAAGACAGGGAACACAGTCTGCTAAAACCAGAGCTGAAGTCAGAGGAGGAGGCAGAAAACCTTTCAGACAGAAAGGTACAGGCCGACACAGACAGGGAAGCACGACAGACCCTTCACAGGTAGGAGGAGGTGTGGTATTTGCACCGAAGCCAAGAAGCTACAGATACACATTGCCTAAGAAGTTAAGAAGGCTGGCGATGTTGTCGGCGCTTTCTTCAAAAGCTGCTGAAAATGAGCTTATCGTTATGGACGAGATTAAGTTCGATCAGCCTAAGACAAAGGAAATGATAAAAATGCTGGAAAACGTAAAAGCCGGCAAAAAGGCATTAATCGTAATGGCTGAAAAGGACGAAAACACAATAAGGTCCGCAGCCAACATCCAGGGAGTAAGAACAGCTCTTGTTACAACAATGAACGTATATGACATTATCAATCATACGAACTTCATCGTAACAAAAGAAGCCGTAAAAAAGATTGAGGAGGTGTACTCATAATGAAAACGCCTTACGATGTAATAATAAAGCCTGTTATTTCGGAAAAAAGTATGGAAGATGCGCAGGTTAAAAAATACACATTCAAGGTTGCAGTAGACGCTAACAAGACAGAAGTCAAGAATGCGGTTGAAGAGATTTTTGATGTGGAAGTCGCTAAAGTGAATATCATGAACGTTGTAGGAAAACAGAAGAGAATGGGAAGATACGTAGGTATGACCGCGGCCAGCAAGAAAGCGATCGTAACTCTTACAGAAAAAAGTAAGGAAATCGAATTCTTCCAGAGTCTGTAATATAGGAGGTAGGAAACGATGGGAATTAAAAAATACAATCCGACCAGTCCTGGTTTGAGAGGCATGACGGTTTCCACTTTCGAGGAAATCACTTGTGATAAACCGGAAAAGTCGCTTACAGTAACTCTTAAAAAGCACTCGGGAAGAAATTCAAGAGGTAAGATCACTGTAAGACATAGAGGCGGCGGATACAGACCTAAGTACAGAATAATAGATTTTAAGAGAAATAAAGACGGAATACCGGGAACTGTAGCCACTATAGAATATGATCCTAACAGAACAGCCAATATAGCTCTTATCAATTATGCGGATGGTGAAAAGAGATATATCATCGCTCCAAACAAGCTGACTGTAGGTTCGGTAATAGAGTCAGGCGCGGAAGCCGACATCAAGATCGGTAACGCTCTGCCGCTGGCAAACATCCCTGTGGGTACAGTGATACACAACGTTGAGCTTAAGCCGGGAAAAGGCGGACAGATGGTAAGATCTGCAGGAAACGGCGCGCAGCTCATGGCTAAAGAAGGAAATTTCGCACAGGTGAGACTGCCTTCCGGCGAAGTTAGAAAAGTAAGAATCGAATGCAGAGCCACTATCGGTGAAGTAGGCAATCTCGATCATCAGAATATCCAGATTGGTAAAGCCGGAAGAAAAAGACATATGGGCATAAGACCTACTGTCAGAGGTTCTGTAATGAACCCTAATGATCACCCACACGGCGGTGGTGAAGGTAGAGCAAGTATCGGTAGGGTAAGTCCTGTTACACCTTGGGGTAAACCTGCTCTCGGATATAAGACGAGAAAAAAGAAGAAAGATTCAAACAGATATATCGTAAAGGGTAGAAGAGAAAAATAGTAGGAAGGAGCATAAACAATGGGTAGATCACTTAAAAAGGGTCCTTTCGTAAACGCTAAGCTGCTTAAGGCGATAGAAGAGCTGAATGCGGCTAACGATAAGAAAGTAATCAAGACATGGTCAAGACCATCCACAATATTCCCGCAGATGGTGGGACACACGATCGCAGTGCATGATGGAAGAAAGCATGTCCCTGTATATATCACAGAAGACATGGTAGGTCACAGGCTGGGAGAATTTGCTCCTACAAGAACCTACAGAGGACACTCTGCGGATAAGAAAGTAGATTAAGAAAAGGAGATAATTGAGAATGGAAGCAAAAGCAATTGCAAAATATGTAAGAATGTCTCCTATCAAGCTTAAGCCTGTTACTGATCTGGTAAGAGGAAAAGATTTAAACGAGGCATTGAACATTTTGAAGTTCACTCCCGGAAAAGGAGCAGAAATAGTAGAGAAGGTTGTTAAATCAGCTGCTGCAAACGCAGATGTCAAAGAAATGAATACGGACAATCTTTATGTCGCTGAAGTTTATGCTAACCAGGGACCGACTATGAAAAGATGGAGAGCCGGATCACAAGGCAGAGCATCAATAATCTTGAAGAGAAGCAGTCATGTAGGCGTTACTCTTAAGGAAAAGAATTAAGATAGGAGGTTCGATTAATGGGTCAGAAAGTAAGTCCTCATGGATTGAGAGTAGGCGTAATAAAAGATTGGGATTCAAAATGGTATGCTGATAAGAATAAATTTGCAGATTACCTTGTTGAAGATAATAAAGTAAGAGAATTCGTAAAGAAAAAGCTGTATACTGCAGGAGTATCAAAGATTTTGCTTGAAAGAGCGGCAGAAAACAAATTAAAAGTAATTGTTCTTACAGCTAAGCCGGGCATGGTTATCGGAAGATCCGGAACAGGTATCGATGATCTTAAGGCAGAGCTTGAAAAGATGACTAAGAAAACGATTCTCATAGATATTAAAGAAGTAAGAAGAGCGGAATTAGACGCGCAGCTTACAGCTGAAAGCATTGCTCAGGCTCTTGAACGAAGAGTTTCATTCAGAAGAGCCATGAAGCAGGCTATCGGCAGAACTATGAAGGCCGGTGCTAAGGGAATCAAAGTTTTAGCGTCAGGAAGACTTGGCGGCGCAGAAATCGCAAGAAATGAAAAGTACAGCGAAGGTAACGTGCCACTTCATACACTGAGAGCTGACATCGACTATGGCTTCGCAGAAGCAGATACAACTTACGGCAAATTAGGCGTAAAGGTTTGGATAAACCACGGAGAAATTCTTGACAAAGGCCTTAAGAGCCCTGTTCCTGAAGAAAAGAAGGACAGAAGAGACGGCAAAAAGAGAGGCGACAGGCGTCAGAGAAGAGATGGTGAAAGAAGACCTCGAAGAGATGACAGAAGAAATGAGAGAAATGAGATTCCTAAGGCTGTTAACCAGAGAGTAAGAAAGGTTAAGAAAGTTGAACCTGCAGAGGAGGCAGCTGCAGCTCAGGAAGCACAAGTTCAAGAAGCACAGACTACTGCTGAAGCACCTGCGTCAGCAGAAGCCAACGAATAGACATTAGTGAAAGGAGGACGTCGTCATGTTAATGCCAAAGCGCGTTAAACGCAGAAGAGTCCACAGAGGCAGAATGAAAGGCAAGGCTACAAAAGGCAATACTGTCACTTATGGTGATTATGGTCTTGCCGCAACGGAATGTGGATGGATAACTTCAAATCAGATAGAAGCAGCCAGAATAGCTATGACCAGATCTGTTAAGAGAGGTGGTAAGGTTTACATCAAAATCTTCCCTCATAAACCAGTGACTAAGAAACCTGCAGAAGTACGTATGGGTTCCGGTAAAGGTGCTCCTGAGTATTGGGTAGCAGTAGTAAAACCAGGCAGAGTTATGTTTGAGATCGAAGGTGTTACAGAGGATCAGGCAAGAGAAGCGATGAGACTTGCAGCACACAAACTGCCGGTTAAGTGTAAATTTGCCATCAAAGGCCAGGAATTAGCAAAGGGTGGTGAAGCATAATGGAATTGAAGAAAATCAGAGAAATGTCAGAAGCGGAACTGAATGCAGAGTTAACAAAGATGAAAAAAGATCTTTTTAATCTCAGATTCCAGCACGTTACAGGTCAGCTCGAAAATCCGATAAAAATGCGTGAAACAAAGAGAGATATCGCCAGAGTTAAGACCATTATCAGAGAAAAAGAACTTGCAAAGGCTCAAGGATAACGGAAAGGAGGATGTATTATGGCAGTTGAAAGAAACAGAAGAAAGACAAGAGTTGGCATGGTTGTAAGCGACAAGATGGATAAGACAATTGTCGTAGCCGTTGAAGACTTCGTAAGACATTCCCTTTACGGAAAGGCTGTAAAGAGAACTAAGAAGGTCAAGGCTCACGACGAGAACAATGAATGCCAGATCGGTGATAAAGTTAGAATTATGGAAACAAGACCTCTGTCCAAAGATAAGAGATGGAGACTTGTTAATATTGTTGAGAAAGTGAAGTAAAGGAGGCGCCTAACAATGATTCAGACTGAAACAAGATTAAAGGTTGCTGACAACTCCGGCGCTAAAGAACTTTTATGTATACGTATTTTAGGCGGAACAAGCCGTCAGTATGCCAATATCGGTGATGTGATCGTTTGCGCAGTGAAGGATGCGACACCGGGTGGAGTTGTAAAGAAAGGCGAAGTAGTCAGAGCCGTTGTTGTAAGAACGAAGCATGGTGCCAGAAGAGCAGACGGCAGCTATGTGAAGTTTGACCAGAATGCAGCAGTAATTATAAAGGAAGATTTACAACCGGTTGGAACCCGTATTTTCGGCCCTGTAGCAAGAGAGCTGAGAGAGAAGGGCTTCATGAAGATAGTGTCCTTGGCACCGGAAGTATTATAGGAGGTGTACGAGATGCGAATTAAGAAGGATGACACAGTAATCGTGCTTGCCGGTAAAGATAAAGGTACAATCGGTAAAGTATTGAAAGCTATGCCTAAAGAGGGCAAAGTAATAGTAGAAGGTGTTAATGTTCAGACAAAACATCAGAAGCAGACTCAGAAAGAAGCTGCTGAGATAAAGCATCAGGAAGGGCCGATTGATGTTTCGAACGTTATGTACTACGATACGAAAGCAAAACAGCCGAGCAGAGTCGGCTATAAAGCAGAAGACGGTAAGAAGGTCAGAATAGCTAAAAAGACCGGAGCCGTAATAGACTAAGAAAGGAGGAGACGATTTTGGCAAGATTAAAGGAATCTTATAAAAACGACGTGTTCCCGGCATTGATGGAACAGTTTAAATATGACAACGTAATGGAAGTACCTAAGCTTGAAAAGGTTACTATCAACATGGGACTTGGTGAAGCTAAGGAAAACGCCAAGATATTGGAGAGTGCCGTTGAGGAGATCAGTCTGATAGCAGGCCAGAGACCTGTGGTAACAAGGGCGAGAAAGTCTATCGCAAACTTTAAAGTAAGACAGGGAATGCCTGTAGGCGCCAAAGTTACTTTAAGAGGCGAAAACATGTATACCTTCATCGACAAGCTTTTCAACATCGCTCTTCCGAGAGTAAGAGACTTCAAAGGAGTAAGCAAGAATTCATTTGACGGAAGAGGAAATTACTCAATGGGTATCAAGGAACAGCTGATATTCCCTGAGATCAACTATGATAAGGTTGATACCATAAAAGGAATGAACATCGTATTCACTACAACGGCTGATACTGATGAAGAAGCAGCAGCATTGCTGGCAGGACTTGGTTTGCCGTTTGAAAAGTAAAGAAATTACCATTGATAACGGAGTTGCCGTGAGGTAAATTTCTTTGAAATTTCCTCGACTACGCTCGAAAATTATAATAGGAGGGAAAGAATGGCTAAAACATCTCTCAAAGTGAAGCAGCAGAGAAAACCTAAGTTTTCAACACGTGCGTATTCAAGATGCAGAATATGCGGAAGACCACATTCAGTGCTGAGAAAATATGGTATTTGCCGTATTTGCTTCAGAGAGCTTGCTTATAAGGGTGAGATCCCTGGTGTTAAAAAGGCAAGCTGGTAAAAATATAAGTTAAAACTACTATCCGTAAAGTTGCGGTTTACGAGACGTCGTTGGTCGCCACGCGCTGAAGCGCTGCGACATATGACGGCGCACATTCCATCACTCTGCTCTTAGGAGCAATCGTGAGGACAAGTGCTGCAATACTAACGGAGGAAGGAGAACAGAATAATGACAATGACAGATCCTATTGCAGATATGCTGACGAGAATCAGGAATGCAAATACTGCAGGTCATAAGACAGTTGATATCCCGGCGTCAAAGATGAAGAAGGCAATAGCTGGGATATTGAAGGAAGAAGGATATATCGAGGATTTTGCTGTAGCTGAAGATAATAAGCAGGGTGTTATAACAGTTACAATGAAGTATGGTCCTAATAAAGAAAAGGTTATAAGCGGAATAAGAAAGATTTCAAAGCCGGGTCTTAAGTCATATGCTAAGGCTAATGAAATCCCAAGAGTTTTAGGAGGCTTAGGCATCGCAGTAATCTCCACTTCAAAGGGTGTTATCAGCGATAAAGAAGCAAGAAAACTTGGAATCGGCGGAGAAGTAATTTGTTATGTATGGTAGGAGGAAATAAAAATGTCAAGAATAGGTAAAAAACCCATCAATCTTCCTGCCGGCGTAGAGGTCAAAGTAGACGATAAAAATGTCGTTACGGTGAAAGGCCCTAAAGGCGAATTGCAGGAAAAGGTCAGCGAATTATTAACTATAGAAAATAAAGACAATGTAGTTACAGTATCAAGAACAGGTGACGATGCTGAGAGAAGAGCTCAGCACGGTCTGGCAAGAGCCCTTATAAGCAATATGGTGATCGGCGTTACTGAAGGTTATGAAAAGAAACTTCAGCTTGTGGGCGTTGGTTATAAAGCTGAGAAAAAGGGAAAGAAGCTGGTTATGAATCTCGGTTACTCACATCCTGTAGAGATGGAGGATCCTGACGGGATCACAACAGAGGCACCGGATGCTACAACTATTATCGTTAAAGGTATAGACAAAGCGAAGGTCGGAAACTATGCTGCGAATATCAGAGCTTGGAGAATACCTGAACCTTACAAAGCTAAAGGTATCAGATACGAAGACGAATATATCCGCAGAAAAGAAGGTAAGACCGGGGCTTCATCATAAAGAAAGGAGTAAAATAAAATGGCTAAAGAAAGCAGAAATGATAAGCGTGTCGCCAGACATCAGAGAATTAGAAAAAACGTTTATGGAACTCCTGAGAAGCCTAGACTTTGCGTTTTCAGAAGTAGTAAGAATATTTCCGTTCAGGTTATCGACGATGTAAACGGAGTTACACTTGCTTCAGCATCGACTGTCGACAAGGAATTAAAGTCCGTAATCGGATACGGCGGTAACAAAGATGCTGCAAAAGCAGTAGGAGAAGCTATTGCAAAGAGAGCACTTGCTAAAGGTATAGAAGAAGTTACCTTTGACAGAGGCGGATTCCTTTATCACGGAAGAGTTAAGGAACTGGCTGACGGTGCTCGTGAAGCAGGTTTGAAGTTCTAACAGGAGGTAAGTTGAATGCGAAATACTATAGATGTATCAAAGCTGGACTTAAACGAAACTATCGTAAGCATAAGACGTGTTGCCAAAACCGTTAAGGGCGGAAGAAACATGCGATTCAGTGTTACAGTAGTAGTAGGTGACGGAGACGGACACGTAGGAGTTGGTCTCGGTAAGGCTCAGGAGATTCCTGAAGCAGTAAGAAAAGCTACAGAAGATGCAAAGAAGAACATTATATCGGTTTCTACAGTAGGAACTACGATTCCTCACAGAAATCTTGGTATTTTCGGCGCTGGAAAAGTGCTGCTGATGCCGGCTGCTCCGGGTACCGGAGTAATTGCGGGTTCATCGGTTCGTACTGTTTTAGAAGCGGCGGGTATTAAGGATATAAGAGCTAAGTCCATCGGCTCCAATAATACCGGAAACATGGCTTATGCAACATTAGTCGGACTTAAGAGCCTTATGACTTTGGAAGAAGTCGCAGCTAAAAGAGGAAAGACTAAGGAAGAGATTTTAGGATAGAGGGAGGAAGAAACAATGGCAAAGATGATTAAGATCACATTGACAAAAAGTGTTATTGGCGCTTCCCCAAAGCAGAAAAAAGTTGTAGAAGCGTTGGGACTTAAGAAGATGCACCAGTCAGTAGAACTTGTTGACTCCCCTGTAACAAGAGGAGCGATAAACAAAGTACCGCATCTTTTGACTGTAGAAGAACTATAGGATAGGAGGTGACGGATAAAATGAAACTTCATGAATTAAAAGCTGTTCCTGGTGCTACTAAGGCACCTAAGAGAAAAGGCCGTGGTACAGCGACAGGTCAGGGAACTACTGCCGGAAGAGGTATGAACGGACAGAACTCAAGAAGCGGAGGCGGTGTGAGACCTGGCTTTGAAGGCGGACAGATGCCTCTTTACAGAAGAATTCCAAAGAGAGGATTTACTAATATCTGGAGAACAGAATACACTGCTTTGAACGTTGAGGATCTCAATAGATTTGATGCGGGAACGGTAATCACACCGCAGCTTCTGGCAGAAGCCGGCATAGTTAAGCAGGTTAAAGACGGAATAAAGATTTTAGGAAATGGAACTATCGAGAAGAACTTTACTGTTCAGGCTCATAAGTTCAGCAAGACTGCAGTAGAGAAAATAGAAGCTGCCGGAGGAAAGGCAGAGGTGATCTAATGGAGATGATCAGAACAGTCGCTAAAGCTTGGAATATTCCTGATATCAGGAAGAAAATCATATTTACGCTTGTTATGCTGTTGATTTTCAGAATAGGCTCCCAGATCCCCGTTCCGGGAATTGACAGAGAGATTCTTGCCCAAACCTTTGATAGCGAAACAGGACTTTTTGCTCTGTTTAATCTGTTCTCGGGAGGCGCATTCAGTAACTTTACTATATTTGCGTTAAGTATCACGCCATATATTACGGCCTCCATCATTCTCCAGCTTTTGACAATAGCCGTCCCTTCACTGGAAAGATTGGCAAAAGAGGGAACCGAAGGAAGAAAAAAAATTGCTCAGTACACTCGTTATCTTACGGTTGTTCTGGCGATCATACAGGCGATAGGTGTTTCGATAGGGCTCTTCAGACAGGCTCTTATCAGCACCGACGTCTTTTCGGTAGCCGTGATAGTTCTGGTGCTTACAGCAGGAACATCATTCCTGATGTGGTTGGGTGAGCAAATAAACGAATACGGTATCGGAAACGGTATATCGTTGATAATATTCGCAGGAATAGTTTCAAGACTGCCTGCTGCTATCCAAGAAATATGGGTAAAGTTACAGGATGGCAGCATGAGTATCGTTACACTGATAATATTCGTGCTGTTCTGCGTTCTGGTAATCGTAGGCATCATAGAAGTTCAGCAAGGTCAGAGAAGAATCCCGGTTCAGTATGCTAAGAGAGTTGTGGGAAGAAAGATGTATGGGGGGCAGGCCACTCATATTCCGCTTAAGGTAAATCAGGCAGGTGTTATTCCCGTAATATTCGCTATGTCATTCCTACAATTTCCACTTACAATTACGTACTTTATGGACAGTGACAGCGGTGCTGCGGCTTGGATTGAAAAATGGCTTTCCCCTACAGGAACACCGGGTGTTTGGGTATATGCGATTTTTAACATAGTTTTAATAATCTTCTTCACTTACTTCTATACATCTGTGACTTTCAATCCTTTGGAAGTAGCTCAGAATATGAAAGCAAACGGAGGATTTATACCTGGTATAAGACCGGGAAAAGCTACGGTTGAATACTTAAACAGAGTTATGACAAGAATTACCTTTGTAGGAGCATTGTTCTTGGCAGCAGTAGCTATACTTCCTACAGTAGTGAGTCAGTTGGGAGGACTTAATTTCCACTTTGGAGGGACTTCACTTCTGATAGCGGTAGGGGTAGCTCTGGATACTATGAAACAGCTGGAGCAGCAGATGGTAATGAGAAACTATCAAGGTTTCTTAAAATAAATATTCCTTAAAAGAATTAGTGGAGGTAGTAAGTATGAATTTAATATTATTAGGCCCTCCGGGAGCCGGAAAAGGTACCCAGGCAGCCAAGATAATCGAGAAATACAATATTCCTCATATATCAACAGGTGATATCTTCAGAGCTAATATCAAGGAAGGTACTGAACTTGGCAAGAAAGCCCAGGAATATATGAATAAAGGTGAATTGGTTCCCGATGAACTGGTGGTAGAGATCGCTACAGACAGACTCAAAGCGGATGACTGCAAAGACGGATTTCTTCTTGATGGATTCCCGAGAACAGTATTTCAAGCTGAAAAGCTTGATGAATTTCTTGCAGGACAGGGCAAGAAGATAGATCATGTTCTGGATATAGATGTAAATAAAGAGGAGCTTATGATAAGGCTCACAGGAAGAAGAGTCTGCAAGACTTGCGGAGCATCCTTCCATGTTGTGAACATCCCTCCTAAAGTTGAAGGTATCTGCGATGTGTGCGGGGCAGCCCTTATTCAGAGAGCTGATGACAATGAGGAGACAGCTGCCAACAGGATCGAAGTTTATAATAACGAAACCAAACCGCTCATAGATTACTATGAAAAAGCCGGAAACATATCACATATAGACGGTACGATAGGTCTGGAAAACGTATTCAATGCTATAGTGGATATATTAGGTGAGTAAGCATGATTATTATTAAATCGGATCAGGAAGTAGATTTGATGAGAGAGTCGGGGAAGGTGACAGGATTTATTCTGAAAGAACTTGAAAGTTTCATCAGACCCGGCATATCTACCGCGGATATAGACAAATTTGTTGAAGACACTATAAGAAAAAACGGAATGATACCTACCTTTAAAGGGTATGGCGGATTTCCTGCCAGCGCATGTGTATCGATAAACGATGAAGTTGTGCATGGTATTCCTGAAAAGAAGAGAATCATTAAAGAAGGCGACATCGTCAGCGTAGATGTAGGATCTACTTATAAAGGATATGTCAGCGATGCTGCGAGAACGTATGGTGTAGGCCAGATAAGTGATATCGCGCAGAAGCTCATAGATGCAACGAGAGACAGTTTTTTTTCCGGTCTTGAGTTTTGCAAGGTTGGTTGCAGGCTGTCAGATATTTCTCATGCAATCCAGACTAAAGCAGAAAGTGAAGGATTTTCTGTGATACGGGATTTCGTAGGACACGGCGTGGGACAGAATATGCATGAAGAACCGCAGATTCCTAATTACGGCAAAGCAGGGAGAGGTCCGAGACTTGCAAAAGGTATGGTCTTTGCTATCGAGCCTATGATATGCGAAGGCGGATATGATGTCAGGACTCTTTCTAATGACTGGACTGTAGTTACTTTGGACGGTAAGCTGTCAGCCCATTATGAGAATACTGTGGTTATAACCGATGGTGAGCCTGAATTGCTCACTTTGGCTGACTAAAAGCGAGGTGTTAAAAATGGCGAAGAAGGATGTCATAGAAGCGGAAGGTAAGGTAATTGAAGCGCAACCTAACGCAATGTTCATTGTAGAACTTGAAACCGGGCATAAAGTATTAGCACATGTTTCCGGTAAAATAAGAACTAATTATATCAGAATTATCCCCGGGGATAAGGTGAAAGTAGAATTATCACCGTATGATCTTACCAGAGGCAGGATCACATGGAGAGGCAAAGCGTAGAAGGAGGATTAAAATGAAAGTCAGAGCTTCCGTAAAGCCTATCTGCGAAAAGTGTAAGGTAATCAAGAGAAAAGGCAAGGTAATGGTTATCTGTGAAAATCCTAAGCATAAGCAGAGACAGGGCTAAAAGAAAAAGAATTTCTATCGGGTTAAAAGAATGCCTGATTGTAAGGCAGTGGCTTTTAACTAAACAAGGTTTATAGAAAAAATAGTTTGTGTATACATTTTATGTATAAGCATAGATATTTTTTCCATATAAATATATGTGTAACATAAAAGAACATCCCGTTTATATTACGACCGCCGACATAAGTCTTCGGTGTGGATACGTGACGGAAGATGGGAATAGGAGGAAAATATGGCTCGTATAGCCGGTGTAGACTTACCAAACGAAAAAAGAATCGAAGCAGGTCTCACCTATATCTACGGTATAGGCTGGGCGACTTCAAGAACAATCTTAGAAAAGACCGGAATAAACCCTGACACAAGGGTAAAAGATCTCACAGAAGATGAGGCCGGTAAGATCAGAAAAGTTATTGAATCCGATTACATGGTGGAAGGTGATCTCAGAAGAGATGTCAATATGAACATCAAGAGACTCATGGAGATCGGATGTTACAGAGGGATCAGACACAGAAGAGGTCTCCCTGTAAGGGGTCAGAAGACCAAGACAAACGCCAGAACAAGAAAAGGTCCTAAAAAGACTGTAGGAAGAAAGAAGAAGTAAAGGAGGTAGATTGATATGGCTAAAGCTGTAAAAAAGGCTGTTAGAAAGAAAAGAAAAGAACGTAAAAATGTTGAAAAAGGCCAGGCTCATATTCAGGCTACCTTTAACAATACATTGGTGACCCTGACTGATATGGCAGGAAATGCCCTCTCATGGTCGAGCGCAGGTTCGCTGGGCTTCAAGGGTTCAAGAAAGTCAACTCCGTTTGCTGCGCAATCAGCTGCTGAAGAAGCTGCAAAGGGAGCTATGGAGCACGGGTTAAAGACAGTAGAAGTTTATGTAAAAGGCCCTGGATCCGGCAGAGAAGCAGCTATTAGAGCTCTTCAGACTGCAGGTCTTGAAATCACGA
>NZ_JBKTXS010000038.1:0-15360 GCF_046951855.1 Lentihominibacter sp.
GCGCTGATGATACTTGGCGGGAGACCGCCTGGGAAAGTAGGACGTTGCCGCTTATAAAAAAACAGCTTGAATAACAAGCTGTTTTTCTTTATGTATAATAAAGGGGATGACAATGAATATATCGTTACATTATGAGGAGCGAGGTGAAGGTTTTCCTATTATTTTATTACACGGAAATGGAGGCTCTTGTGAATATTTTTCTCATCAGATTGAATATTTTTCAAAAGATTATAAAGTGATTGCGTTAGATACGAGAGGTCATGGGAAATCCGATAGAGGAATAGCTCCTTTTACTATTCGGCAATTTGCGGAGGATCTGTATTTTTTTATGAATGTTCATAAAATCAAAAAAGCTCATATATTAGGATTTTCTGACGGAGGGAATATCGCTTTGTGTTTTGCGCTTAAATATTCTTATATGGTTGAAAAATTAATTATTAATGGTGCTGATTTAGTTCCTTCAGGAGTAAAATGTAGGATCCAGATTCCTATTAAGATAGGATATAAAGTTGCTAAAATGTTTTCTTCAAGAAATACAATGGCAATGTTAAAGGCTGAGATGCTGAAACTTATGATAGATGAGCCGTACATTTCCTCTGATGAGTTAAAAAAACTTTCAATGCCTGTACTTGTCATGGCTGGAACAAAAGATTTAATAAAAAGCAAACATACCCGACTTATTGCTGACAGTATTCCCGGGGCTCAGCTTATATTTATTAAGGGAAATCATTTTATTGCTCAAAAAAACTGTAAAGAATTTAATTATGCAGTTGAAGAATTTCTAAGAAAATAAATATTAAAAGCGCTCTTATAGAAGAGCGCTTTTAAATTATTATCTGAGGAGATATGTGTTAGGTGTTTTTGTTCCATCTTCGTGATATATATAAAAACCTATACCTGTTTTTCTTCCGAGAAAGCCTGAGTCTACCATTCTTCTGAGCGATACTGCAGGTCTGTATTTTGGATCGCCTATCTCTTCATGAAGTACCTGCATTACTGCTAATTCTACATCTATTCCTATCATATCCATGAGTTCGAGAGGTCCCATGGGATGATGGAGCCCGAGTTTCACACCTCTGTCTATTTCTTCTATTGTTCCTATTTTTCTTTCTACAAGTATACATGCTTCGTTAAGCATCGGTATCAACATTCGGTTGACAATGAATCCGGGTTCATCATGGGCGATAATACAGGATTTTCCCATGAATTCTCCTAAAATTTTTGCTTTTGAAAGAGCTTGATCACTTGTTTGATAGCCTCTTACTATTTCCATGAGTGGCATTTTTGGGACAGGACTGAAGAAATGCATACCTACAAATCTTTCAGGGTTTTTAAATATATTGCCCAGAGCAGTTATAGATATAGATGAAGTATTACTGGCTATTATAGCATCTTTTTTTGCGTAAGATTCCAGTTTTTTCATTATATTTGTCTTTATCTCTTTGTTTTCGGCTACTGCTTCAATAATAACGTCAGAATCTTTACAGTCAGAAATATGAGTGGTACAGGATATCCGTGAGAGAGCATTCTTTTTTTCGGATTCGTTCATTTTTCCTTTTTCGACGGCTTTTTTTAGATTTTTGTCGATTGTTTTCATGCTTTTTTCAAGCTGAGATTGTGAAATATCGTATGCAGTTACATTAAGTCCTTTTACAGCGGTATTTTCTACGATACCGGAACCCATGAAACCTGCGCCTACAACAAATATTTTTTTGATGTTCATAATTGGCATACCCTTTCTATATTGTTAATATCAGAAATTTTACTCTATTTAGGATTGTTTTGCAATACTATTTATATTTTTTCGATTTTACCTATTAAATAGTCGCTGATTTAATAAATTCTTAATAGTTTTACATATTTTTTCTCAATGGATTTCGTGGCATAATAATAGTGGAGGTTGAGATGATGTATAACATATTAATATGTGATGATGAAAAAGATATTGTAGCTGCTCTCAAAATTTACTTGTCGGGGAATGATTATAATCTTTATGAAGCTTATGATGGAAGAGAAGCTCTTGCGATAATAGAAGAGAATGATATTCACTTGGTTCTTCTTGATATAATGATGCCTGAGATAGATGGCATACAGGTTCTTACTACGCTGAGAAAGGATTGTAATATGCCTGTTATATTTCTTACTGCTAAAGGGGAGGACACTGATAAGATATTAGGGCTTAATATAGGAGCTGATGATTATGTTACTAAACCTTTTAATCCTGTGGAGCTTCTTGCTAGGGTGAAATCACAGTTACGAAGATATATGGAATTGGGAGCTGCTCCAATGAAAAAAAGTACGCTTAAAATCGGTGATATAGAGCTTGATGATGAATCTAAAGAAGTTGTGTTCATGGGAAACGCTGTGAGACTTACACCCAAGGAATATGGAATTTTAAGGCTTCTTATGGAAAACAGAGGAAAGGTTTTCGCTCCCAAGGAAATTTACAGAGCTGTTTGGGAAGAAGATTCATTTGGCGCTGAAGGCACTGTTGCTGTACATATACGTCATATACGCGAGAAACTGGAGATCAATCCAGATCAGCCTCGTCATATTAAAGTCGTTTGGGGACAGGGATATAAGATTGAATGAGGTGAAGAATGGATAAGTTAAATAAGAGTTTTGTGATCAGAGCGATATTGTATATTTTGATGATCGTTTTTATTACAGTAACTGTGCTATCAAGTATAGTGGTTATTACGAATATATCGAATCATTGGTACTATAAAAATAAAGAAAGTGTTAAGCAGGATATATATTCTGATATATCCAGCCTGATTTCCTACCGTATGAACGATATTGTGTATTATGAGACTTATACTGAAGGCGACAGTGATTTGACAGAGTCAGTAAGTACTGGGGAGTATAATTTGTTTATAAATGATGAGGAACTTGTAAAGGGTGAGAGCTCATCTACTCAGTTTGGCTATACTATGTATATGATAGATGAAGAAAAGGATGATGCACAGCCTGAAATTCTAAGAGAGCTCAATCCACAGCTTGGTGAACAGGACGGCGTATTTACAGACAGTATATGGCACAGTGAGGGAATTTATATAGAGATATATTTGGGGGATCTTGAAAACGGAGGTGTTCCTGATGAGATTGATTACATATATGGTTTATTCAAAGCTGTATACGGCTATAGAACTGTGGCGATGGCGGCATCGATAATAGGAACGATATTTTCAGTTGTGTTATTTATAATTCTTATGTGCGCTGCAGGCAGGGACAGAGAAAAGCGTTCATTTATAAATAAAATTCCGATGGATTTTTTAACAGTGGTATTGACATTGCCCATGATTTTTATCATGATGATATCTTTTGATTCGGAAATTTCATTTTTTAACTATGAAGAGCTGATCGCGGCGATTTGCGCTGTTACCGTTGCAATATCTATTATAGTTACATGTTATATGCTGGTATTTGCTGTACAGGTGAAAGCTGGCGGATGGTGGAGAAATACGGTAATTTTTAAACTTTTAAGGATGCTAAAAAAAATAATATTGATTGTGGCGAAGACCTTTGGACATGTTAGTCTTGTATGGAAAACAGGTTTGGCAGTTTTGGCTGGAATTATGATAAATTTTATAATGATGATTCAGGCTATAAACAGTTATGGCTCGGGAGGAGTTCTGTTTATCTGGTTTATTGGGGCGATAATTACAGCAGCTCTGATAATATATATATCTTTGTGTATGAAAAGGCTTCAAGATGGAGCAAGGCATCTGGCTGAAGGAGATATGGGTTATAAAGTTGATAAGAAGGGTTTGTTTTTTGATCTTGAAAAGTATGCGGAAAGTTTAAATGATATAAGTAATGGAATGTCGACTGTAGTAGAGGAAAGGTTAAAGAGTGAGAGGTTCAAAACAGAGCTTATAACTAATGTATCCCATGATATTAAAACTCCTATCACTTCTATAATTAATTATGTTGATTTTTTGAAAAAAGAAGATATAGACAATGAAAAGGCAAAGGAATATATAGATGTGCTGGATAGGCAGTCTCAGCGTTTGAAGAAACTGACTGAAGATCTCGTGGAAGCTTCTAAGGCGGCTACAGGCAATGTGAATATAGAGCTTCTTCCCTGCGATGCAGGAGTAATGATGATGCAGGTTATGGGGGAATATAAAGAGAAAGCTGAAAAAGAACGTCTGGAAATGATTATGAGGCTGCCTGAAGAAAATATATCTATAATGGCTGATGGACGTAGTATGTGGAGAGTGTTTGACAATTTGCTAAATAATATATGCAAATATTCTCAGCCGGGAACAAGAGTATATCAGACCCTTGAAAAGAAGGCGGGAAAGGCTGTCATAACGTATAAAAACACTTCTAAATATGAGCTTAATATTTCAGGAGAAGAATTGACGGAAAGGTTTGTAAGGGGTGATAGCTCCAGGCATACGGAGGGGAGTGGGCTTGGGCTTTCCATAGCCAGAAATCTTGTGGAACTTCAGGGAGGCAGTTTTGAAATATATATAGATGGAGACCTGTTTAAAGTTATTATAGAATTTGATTTGATTTCCTGAAAAACGTAACGAGGAAAGAGGATATTTCTTTCCTCGTTTTTTATATTCTTTGGAATCTCAGAGAATGGCTGATTTCTTGATTTTTAACAGATGGTAAGTTATAATAAACGTTATTGGTGTAAACGCTTAAAACAAAAAAATTTAGCTGGAAAACTTGATGCAATGATATTATATAAGAGGATAGAGGTTTATGGGTTTCATAAAGTTTGTATTTGTATTAGTCATAGTAATACCTTTAGCAGTATTAATGATGTATTTTATTAATAATCTTAACGAGAAACTGAAGACGTCTTCTAAGGATCCTCAGAATGAGAGGAAAAGTGAAAAGAAAAGCTCTGAAAGACGGGGAAGTTCAATTGCCGGATCTGGTGAAAGCAGAAGGAATGAAAATAAGCAATATGTGAGAGAGCAGTATAAAAACAGAGAAGCGCAGGAAACAGAGCGATACAAAAAGGAGACTCCTTATTACAAGAAAAAGCAGGAGCGAAAAGAAGCTGTGGATAGGAACGAGGATCGTCCGGAAAAGCAGTTAAGTAAGAGAAAGCGAAGAAAAGAAAGAAAAAATAAAAAGAAAGTCAGAGAAAAGCAGCGATGAAAAAAGGTTATTTCATATCTTTTGAGGGAGTGGATGGATCGGGAAAGTCCACACAGATAAAAAAACTTGAGACGTTTTTTTTCAATAAAGGTTATCAGGTTGTGTTAACCAGAGAACCCGGTGGCACTAAAATAGGCGAAAAAATAAGGGATATAATTCTGGATACATCTAATGAGAAAATGACATATATGACGGAAGCTTTGCTTTATGCTGCATCTCGTGCTCAGCATGTAGAGCAGATTATAGGCCCTGCAATAGAAGCAGGAAAGATTGTGATATGTGATAGGTTTGTTGATTCAAGTGTTGCTTATCAGGGATATGGAAGAAAACTCGGAAAATGTATTAATGTTATAAACGGATATGCGGTGAATGGATATATGCCAGATATGACTTTTCTGATGAGAGTAAAGCCTGATGTAGGAAGCGGACGGATAAAAGACAGGGAACGTGATAGGATAGAGATGGAAAATGAAGATTTTTATAAAAGAGTTTATGAGGGATATGAGATTTTGGAAAAGGATTTCCCCGGCAGAATTATTGGAATAGATGCTTCCCAGACTATAGAAGATATTGAAAAGACTATAACATCCCATATAGAATATCTTTTGAGAAATGATAGGTGATTGTAGAATGTATTTTAAAGAGCGAGATGAAAATCAGAATTTAATAGCCAGACTGGATCATATCATAGAGACGGATAAGATATCTCACGCTTATATCTTCGAAGGGATCGGTTGTATAGATAAAAGGTCATTTGTCGAGAGTTTTGTAAAAGGGATTCTGTGTCCTGTAAATACAGGGGATAACTGTAATTCTTGCGGTATATGCCGCAAAGTAGATCACGGTAATCACGAAGATATAATATATATTAAAGCATCAGGTGGATCTATTAAAGATGCAGATATTGTAAAGATGCAGGAAAGTCTTAAAAACAAGCCATTTGGTGATCGTCATATTGTGATAATAGAAAACAGCGATACTATGACGTTGCGTGCTCAAAACAGACTTTTGAAAACGTTGGAAGAGCCGCCGGGTAGCTCTGTAATTATGCTTTTGTCAGAAAATATGGAAAATCTCGTGCAGACAATAAAATCCAGATGTGTGAAATATAGAATAAATTATTTTGGCAGTGAAGGATATGATTTTATGATAGAAAAGGCGGAGAAGGTGTCTGATATGGCATTGAACCGAGAACCTTTTTATAAATTAAAGCAGGAAATTGATGATATTCTTGGAAACAGTGATGAAGTGGCGGGATTTTTAGACAGCCTTCAAGTAGTTTTCAGAAATATGCTTATAAAGAAAAACAAAGGGATATCTCTTTATAAGGATGAGGATCTTAAAAGAAATATATATGCCGCAGAGAATGCAAGAAGACAGATTAAAGAAGGCGTTTCTCAATCTTATGCAATGAAGAATTTGCTGATAAAAATCGGAGGATAGATGATGACAAAGGTAGTAGGTATAAAGTTTAAGGAAGCAGGGAAACTCTATTATTTCAGCCCAGGAGAATTTAAAGTCGGTGTAGGTGATAATGTTATTGTTGAGACAGCAAGAGGTTTGGAGTTCGGAACTGTTACCATGGGAGAGACGGAAGTAAAGGAACAAGATCTGGTGGCTCCTCTTAAAAATATAATAAGAATAGCTGATGAAAAAGATAAAAAACGGCATGAGGAAAATCTTGCAAAAAAAAGTGAGGCTCTGAGGCTCTGTCAGCAAAAGGTAGATGATCATAAGCTTGAAATGAAACTCATAGATGTGGAATATACTTTTGATAATAGTAAAGTGATTTTTTATTTCACTGCTGATGGAAGAGTGGATTTTAGAGAGCTTGTGAAAGATCTGGCTGCAATTTTTAGAATGAGGATAGAATTAAGGCAAATCGGAGTCAGGGATGAGGCAAAGATGCTGGGCGGTGTCGGAAATTGCGGAAGAGGTCTTTGTTGTAATACGTGGCTTTCTGATTTTGAGCCGGTATCTATAAAGATGGCGAAGGTTCAGAATTTATCGCTTAATCCTTCTAAGATATCAGGTATTTGCGGAAGGCTGATGTGCTGTTTGAAGTTTGAGAATGAAGTATATACACATCTGAAAAAGGGAATGCCTTCTGTAGGTGAAAGGATTAAGACGCCGGATGGGATGGCTGTGGTAACAGACGTTAATATACTTGAAAATGTTGTGAAGACAAGACTTATAGTAGAAGAAGGATCTAAGGATAAGGATTCTGAAGAAAAGCTCAGTGCAGAAATTTATAATTATAAAAAGGATGATATAAAGAGATTTGGAAAGAAAAATAACAGAAAAAGAGAGGATGAGCTAGCCAATCTGGAGGATGATGTGCTGAAAGAAATCAAAGAGCTGATGAAGGATTAATATCTTGATGAATATGGAGAGAGTAGAAAATATAGGATTTGGGGATCTAAAGCTTATACAGGATCCGAAAGGCTTCTGTTACGGGGTAGATGCTGTCATACTTGCTGATTTTGCATATAATATCTGCAGCAGATTCAAAATGGCAGCGGATCTGGGAACGGGTAATGGAATCATACCGTTTATTTTGAGTCATAAAAATAAAGATGCTAAGTTTATAGGCGTGGAGCTGCAAAAGTCTTCTGTTCAGATGGCGGAAAGAAGCTGCGAATTAAATAAACTGCAGTCACGTGTCGAGTTTTTTCAAGCGGATATTTCAAAACTTGATAAAAGCATATATTTTGATAAAGATATAGATATGGTTACTTGTAATCCTCCTTATTTTCCGAAAGGAGGGGGAATTCCTTCGGGCAATGAAAGTAAGTTTATTGCAAGGCATGAGACCGTTGCCGATATAGGAGATTTTATAAAAGCTGCTTCTGATATGTTAAATGGAAGCGGTGATTTTTTCATGGTACACAGACCTTCACGGCTTGTGGATATTTTTTATTATTGCAGAAAGAATCGTATAGAGCCTAAAAATATTAGGTTTGTAGTTCCCAGACAAGGACAGCCTCCTAATATTGTACTTGTACATTGCAGAGCAGGGGGTGGTCGCGAGCTTAAAATAATGAAGGATCTGTGTATCTATGGATCTGGGAGGAGTTACAGTGATGAAATAATGAAAATATATGAGCGGATCCGATGAAATTTTGTTATAAAATTTTGCATATATATACTGACGCAAAAATTCCCGCAATATAACCTATGAGACCTGCTGTGAAAGAGTGCCTCATTTTTTTTACTGATGTGACTCCAAAATACAGTGCCAGAACATAGAATATAGTTTCACAACTTCCTACCATGACAGAAGCCGCGCGGCCGACAAGAGAATCAGGTCCCGAGATTTCCATTATTCTTTCTGCGACTACAAGAGAGCCGCTTCCAGAGACAGGCCTTAAAAATATGAGAGAAATAAGTTCTTCGGGGATAGCAAAAAAATTGAAGACAGGTGCTGCTGCTTTTTCTATGAAGTCCATGGCTCCGGATGATGTCAGTGCTTCGATTCCTATAAAGATACCGATGATGAAGGGAAGTATGTCTATACATGTATGAAGGCCTTCCTTAGCTCCTTCAATAAATACATCGTAGATATCTGTTTTTTTCTTTATACCGTATAAAATTATTATGGTTATGAGTATAGGGAGAAACATTACGGAAAAAATACTTAGAAGGTTAGACATTTTTATTCTTCCTTTCGAAGATCTTACATACTAATACTGAAATAATCATGGAAATCAAACCGGCAATTATGGATGGGAGAATTATATCCTCAGGAGCGGAGGAACCGAGATCACTTCGTATTTTTATGACTGTTATAGGAACAAGCTGTATCATTGACATGCTGAGCGCCATAAACATGCACATGGCATCACTTGCATAGGAGGGATGGGGGTTTTCTTTATCCAAAAGTTCCATAGCTTTTAGTGAGAATATGGTGGCACTGTTTCCGGCTCCAAATATATTAGCCATAAAACTCATTATCATCATGGCGATGGTTTTATCGTTTTTTTCGTATGGGAAGAGAAATGATATCAAAGGTTTCACAGCATTGGATACTTTTTCTATGAGACCGGACACTTCAGCGATCTTCATAAGACCGCTCCATACTGCCATTATACCAGCCAGAGATATTATAAACTGAACGGCCTGTGTACAACTGCTCATTAAGCCGTCTGTGAATTCTGCAGTTTTACCGTTAATAATGGAGAAAACGACACCTATGAGGAGCATAAAGCCCCATATACGATTCATCATAATATACACCTCTACTAAAAATATTCGGTAAAACGAAAAATATGTTGAAGAGATTTCCATTTTATGTGATAATATAATAAGTATGGGAGGACTTGCCTATGAATATAACGATTGATTTGAAGATGTTGTTATTGATAATTATATGTGTTGCAGTCATAGTGCTGACAGTATATCTAATACGCTGTTTAAAGCGTCTGGCGGTAACGCTTGAGCATACCAGTGAAGTACTCAAAGATGTAGAGGTTATAACTGATTTGGCAGCAAAGAGGAGTAAGGATGTCGATGACATTATAAGTAATGTATCGGATACTGTTTCAGACATAACAGATACGGTAAATGAAAAACAAAGTGTAATATCAATGATAACTGCGATAGTAAAAGCGATCTTAGCCATTAAGAATGCTTCTGATAAGTAAAAATAGTTTTGTATAGGCGGTTTCAAAAGTTCAGGGTATTGATTGAAAGGAGTTAGTCATGAAAGCAATAGGAATTGTAAGAAAAGTTGATGAATTGGGCAGGATCGTATTACCTATAGAGCTTAGGAGAACTTTAAACATAGAAATAAAAGATCCTCTTGAAATATACGTTGACGGAGAATCCATCATGCTTAAGAAATATCAGCCGGCCTGCGTTTTCTGTGGGAGTTCCGATGGCATAAAACAAATAAAGGGAAAAAATGTATGCAGTAAATGCATAAAGGAGCTGCAGAATTTATAAAAAACACACGAAAAAAGGAGCAATTTAATTGTCCTTTTTTTGCGTTAAAACAATATGTTTGGCAACAATAAATATTAAGGAAGAGGTTTTGTTAATACGTTTTGCTCCCCTTATGTGTAAAACCTGTAAACCTCTTCCTTATCATATGTAATCCTTGAAATAGTATAAGAAAGACAGTATAATATACTGATTGCGAAGTGAATTTTACGGAGGAAAAAAGTGGCAAAATTCCTGGTTCAAAAAAGCGCTCCGTTGCGAGGAGAAGTGACTATAAGTGGGGCAAAGAATGCTGTCCTTCCAATTATGGCTGCTACGCTTTTGACGGAAGAAAAATGTGAAATAAAAGATGTGCCGGCTCTTCGGGATGTAGATGTTATGTGCAGACTTCTGGAAAGCATGGGTGCAGCTGTAGATAAAAGACTTGATGAAAATAAGGTTTCCATAGAAGCAAGGGGGCAGATATCTTATGAAGCACCCTTTGATCTTGTAAAGATGATGAGAGCTTCAATACTGGTGCTCGGAGCACTTCTTATAAGAACGGGAAGAGCTGTAATACATCTTCCGGGAGGATGTGCTATAGGCAAAAGACCTGTTGAACTTCATTTGAAAGGGCTGAAGGCTTTGGGAGTAAAAATAGATGAAGAACAGCTTACAAGAGGAATTGTGGATGCGAGTGCTGAAAAACTTACAGGCAATACCATATATCTGGACTTTCCAAGCGTAGGCGCTACAGAAGTTATAATAATGGCGGCAGCCTTGGCTGAAGGTACTACTGTTTTGGAAAATGCAGCTCAGGAACCGGAAATTGTTGATTTGGCAAATTTCCTCAATAAAATGGGAGCAAGGATTAAAGGTGCAGGGACTGATACCATAAAAATAGATGGTGTAGAATCTCTCAAAGGTGTCTGTCATTATGTTATACCTGATAGAATAGAAGCAGGCACATTTATGGTGGGTGCGGCTATGACAAAGGGTAATGTCCTGATCAGGAATGTAGTACCTGATCATCTCAAAGCTGTGATCGCAAAACTTAGAGAGTGTGGCGTTTATATTGAGCAGATGGAAGATGGTGTCCTTGTGAGAGGAGATATGGGAGAGATCAATTCTACTGATGTCAAAACACTTCCGTATCCCGGATTTCCTACTGATATGCAGTCGCCTTTTATGGCTTTGCTGACAGTTGCGAAAGGCCCGAGCGTTGTTATAGAAACTGTTTTTGAAAACAGATTTATGCACGTAGGAGAATTTAATCGTATGGGGGCCAATATAAAAATAGATGGTAATTGTGCCATAATACCGGGTCACAAGAAGTTAAGTGGAGCGCAGGTTGTCGCTACAGATTTAAGAGCAGGGGCGGCGGTAGTACTTACAGGGCTTGTAGCTGAAGGAACTACAGAAGTTTCACAGATCTATCATGTAGATAGAGGTTATGAAAAGTTTGTAGAAAAACTTAGGTCATTGGGAGCTAATATTATGAGAGTAGAAGAATAATATAATATTAATATTTACAGTGCTGATCGGATGTCAACCGGACAGCACTTTTTAATTTTCTTTTATTTTAATTTCGGATGAAATATGTGGTTTCTCATCGTAAATTGAAAACACCAAACAATGTTAAAATTTTACATATGAATATTGTTTTATATATTTTATCTATAATATTTATTTTTTAAATGGCATATATTTCTTTTTTCAGGAAATAATAAGGATAATCGTAAATTACATCGAGGAGGATATATTATGAAAGATTTAAAAGGAAGTAAAACTTATGATAATCTGCTTATAGCTTTTGCCGGTGAGTCACAGGCAAGAAATAAATATACTTTTTTTGCCTCAAAAGCTAAAGAAGAGGGATATCATCAGATCAGCAAAATATTTGAAGATACTGCGGCAAATGAAAAGGAGCATGCGGAATTATGGTATAAGCATTTTGCCGGTATAGGAACAACTGAGGAGAATCTTCTTTCTGCAGCTGAAGGTGAACATTATGAATGGAGTGAAATGTATGCTGATATGGCCAAAGTGGCCAGAGAAGAAGGCTTTACGGAAATAGCGAAGCAAATGGAAGGCGTGGCAGGTATTGAAAAGCATCATGAGGATCGTTATAAGCAGCTTAGGGAGAACATACAGCAGAATAAGGTGTTTAAGCGTGATGAAGACGTTTTATGGATATGCGGCAATTGTGGACATGAACTGACAGGCAAAGAAGCTCCGGAAATATGCCCTGTATGCTTTCATCAAAAGGGATATTTTCAGATAAAGGCAAAGAATTATTAAAGATATAAAGTTATAACTAAAAATATATTGACAAAATAATATACAAGTGGTAAGTTATAGCTAATGAGGTTAGTAAATATTAACTAATCCATATAATAAAAATGAAAGCCAGAGGGAAATGTCATGAATTTAAATGATGCTAATGTTGGTGAAACATATATTGTAGAGGATATTGAAACAGACGATGAAGAGTTAAAGGCATTCCTTTTCTCGCTGGGATGTTACAGCGGGGAGCCTGTTACTGTGATATCTCATTTAAAAGGCGGCTGTACGGTTTCCATTAAAGATGGAAGATACAATATTGATAATGGCATAGCAAGTGCAGTTTTAATAAAATAGTGATTTAAATCACTATTTTTTATGGGCATCAGTTAGCTTCAGGTAACTATTTATTTGTTATATATTTACTAATAATGAGAGGAAATAGGAGGATATTTTATGAGAATTGCTTTTGCCGGCAACCCTAATAGTGGTAAGACGACAATGTATAATGCACTGACGGGGGAAAATGAACGCGTTGGTAACTGGGCCGGGGTTACTATAGGTAAAAAGGAGAGTCCGATAAAAAAGGAGTTCTATGATTTTGTAGAAGAAATCATTGCAGTGGACTTACCGGGAGCGTATTCAATGTCACCGTTTACGCCTGAGGAAGGTATTACAAGCGGATATGTGAGAGATGAGAATCCAGATGCTATAATTAATATAGTTGATGCTACGAATCTGAGCAGAAGTTTATTCTTTACGACTCAGCTTCTGGAACTTGGAATTCCTGTAGTAGTTGCTCTTAATAAGAGTGATATAAATGAAAAACAAAATACGAAAATTGATACTGAAGCTTTATCTAAAAAACTGAATTGCCCTATTATAAAAACTGTTTCAACGTCATCGGATAAAACGGGCCTTAAGGAAGCTGTAAATGCGGCTGTTGAATTGAATGGAAACGGTCAGAAAGCTCCTTATCTTCAAGCTGATATAGATCTTCATGATAAAAAAGCAGTTGAAGCGGAAGACAGAAAGCGTTTTGATTTTGTAAATAAAATCGTAAAGGAAGTGGAAACGCGTAAAGTTCTGACAAAAGAAAGAAATTCGCAAGACAAGGTGGATTCTGTACTTACAAATAAGGTTGCAGGAATTCTGATCTTTGCGGCTGTCATGTGGGCAGTATTTTGGATATCACAGTCAAAAGTAGGTCCGCTTATTGCTGACTGGCTTGTGGGATGGATTGAAACTTTCCAGGGATGGGTTTCAGGTCTTCTTGAAAACAGCTCTCCGCTTCTTCAGGCTATATTAGCGGATGGTATCGTTGGCGGCGTAGGTGCTGTAGTTGGCTTCCTGCCATTAGTAATGGTAATGTATTTCCTTATTGCACTCTTGGAAGATTGTGGTTATATGGCCCGAGTAAGTGTAGTAATGGATCCTATATTTAAGCGTGTAGGCCTTTCAGGTAAGTCTATAATTCCGATCATAATCGGTACAGGCTGCGGAATACCGGGCATAATGGCAAGCCGTACTATCAGAGATGAGAGAGAAAGAAGAGCTACTGCAATGCTTACGACATTTATTCCATGCGGAGCTAAGATTCCGGTTATAGCGTTGTTTGCAGGAGCATTTTTCTCAGGCGCTTCATGGGTTAATGCTTTGATGTATTTTGTGGGCATATTGCTTATTTTCTTAGGAGCATTACTTATTAAAGGAATTACGGGATATAAATATAGAAAATCATTCTTTATTATGGAACTTCCGAGCTACAAACTTCCTAGTCTTAAGAGAGCCTGCTTCTCAATGCTTGAGCGAGCTAAGGCGTACATAATCAAGGCTGCTACTATTATATTGGTTTGTAACTGTGTAGTTCAACTGATGCAGACCTTTAACTGGAAATTCCAGGTTGTGGGTGAAGATGCAGCAGATACTTCGATTCTGGCATCTATAGCCTCACCGTTTGCAGTTCTGCTGGTACCTTTGGGATTCGGAGCTTGGCAGTTGGCGGCAGCGGCAATTACAGGTTTTATAGCAAAAGAAAATGTTGTTGGCACACTAGCTGTAGTTTATTCCATCACAAGATTTATTGATACTGATGAGCTGGCTCTTACAGGAGGAGCAAATGAAGTAGCTGTTACAATGGGACTTACTACAGTAACTGCTCTGGCATATCTGATGTTTAACCTTTTCACACCTCCTTGCTTCGCAGCTATAGGAGCGATGAATTCTGAAATGAAGAGTGCTAAGTGGCTGTGGGGAGCTATAGGTCTTCAGCTGGGTACAGGATATACAGTAGCATTCTTGGTATATCAGTTTGGTACGCTTTTTACGGAAGGACATCTTGGAAATGCATTTATACCTGGATTGATTGCTGTATTGATCATGGCGGCTATCGTAGTTGTGATTTCTCGCAGATCGAGACAGAAATTTGATGTGGAATATTCGTTGCACAATAAAGGAACGGGGGCATCTGTATGATAACTGATATCATTGTCGGATTGATAATACTGCTGATAGTTGCCGGCGCGGTAGCTTATATAATAAGGGCAAAGAAAAGAGGTGCCAGATGTGTAGGCTGTCCTGATGCCGGATGCTGTTCACCTAAAAAGGAGCAGGAACATTCAGGATGTGGATGCGGTTGTCACAGCAGTAAATGATAAAATACAGATTTACAGATAAATAAGAACGGGTGCTATGTTGCTGGTGAGACCAATAACATAGCGCCCGTTTTAATATACTTGAGTTCCGCTGTAATAATGAGAAAGGATATCCTTATAAGTATATCCGTTTTTTGCCATACCATCTGCTCCATATTGGCTCATACCCACTCCATGTCCTGAACCATTGGAAGTGAATGTCACAGTATCTTCGGAAATATTTATTGTAAAATTGGCTGATGGAAGATTAAGTGCTTCTCGAACTTCCCTGCCTTTTAGTATTCCGTTTCCTATCTGCATTTTTTCTACTCTGTTTCCGTTGCTTCTGTTGATGATTTTGATGGTATCGGCGGTTATTGTTCCAAATGATATATTG
>NZ_JBKTXS010000039.1:0-15347 GCF_046951855.1 Lentihominibacter sp.
GCATCTGTCGTAGCTATTGATTATATTGGAATCACAGTAGCAGAAGCAGACAACATGAGAAAAAAGCTTCGTGAAGCAAATGTAGACTATACTGTTTATAAAAACACTCTCGTAAACAGAGCTATTGAAGGAACTGAATATGAGACAATGAAAGATGTGCTTGCAGGGCCAAGCGGATTTGCATTCAGTTACGATGATGCTACAGCACCTGCAAGGGTTTTAAACGAAGCGATAAAAGAATATAAAAAGATGGAGTTTAAAGGCGGTATTGTAGAAGGTGAATACTACGATAAAGATGGTCTTCAGACACTGGCTTCAATTCCGTCAAGAGATACACTTATTTCCAAGTTTATGGGAAGTATTCAGTCACCTGTTGCGAACTTCGCGAGAGTACTTGCACAGATCGCAGAACAGAAAGAGGCCTAACCCCACGATACGAAGTGAGTGGCTGGTAGGCCCTTTGCGAGGAATACAGCGCTTCAGCGCGTGGTGTTCTACCGCTAAGAGGCAGAGGGATCTAACCCCACGATGTGAAGTGAGTGGTTAGTAGGCTCTTTGCGAAGAGTATGGTGTAATTAAAAAGTAAAAAGGAGAAATAAAATGAACAAAGATCAGATTATAGAAGCTATAAAAGAAATGTCAGTTTTAGAGTTGAATGAGCTGGTTAAGGCTTGTGAAGAAGAATTCGGCGTATCTGCAGCAGCAGGTGTTGTTGTAGCAGCAGCAGACGGTGGTGCGGCAGCAGGAGAAGAGCAGACTGAATTCACAGTAGTTCTTAAGGAAGTTGGAGCAGAAAAGATTAAGGTTATCAAAGCTGTAAGAGAAATTACAGGTTTAGGACTTAAAGAAGCTAAGGAAATGGTTGATGGAGCTCCTTCAAATCTTAAAGAAGGCTGTGAAAAAGCAGAAGCAGAAAGTTTCAAGGCTCAGCTGGAAGAAGTTGGGGCAGTTGTTGAACTTAAATAAGTTAATAATTGAATATGAGTTGGCAGCAGATGTTATACATCTGCTGCTTTTTATATATCAAATAAAAAGTGTTTTTTTTCTTTCGGCTGTATAGTAACGGCATACAGCTTTGGCATTAAAGTTAAGAAAAAAGAAAATATGAATTTAATGTTTTTTGTTAATACGGAAAGATGGTATATTAATGAGAATGTTTTGTAATATCTGTGGGATATGAGCATTCAGAGCAAAATAAAAGCAGATTTTTTTACAAGAATAAAAATATTTTCTTAAACAATTAATATAATAGAATGAAATGCTGAAAATAATCGATATTTTTTAGAATCGGTTATAATCTTACTTTATTATATGGCATATATAAGCTTGCTTTTTGGCATCTAAAATAATGGACGGTTCATTTAATTTATTAAATCACATATAATTCAAAATAGTTTTTCTTATAAGAGACAGGTGGGTTTTAACTACAAAAATAGTAATTAAATTGCTTTAGAAAAGTAATAAAGATGTCTAATTAGAAGAATAATTTAAAAGCATTGAAATCTTCTGAAAAATTTGTATAATATAGAGTACAGCATCATTATTTTTCATTATTTTTCATTATATTTACAAAAAGGAGGATAACATGACTCAAAAGCAAAACAACAGTGCTGCCCAAGTTGGCGAACATGGTTTGAAAAAGCACGACATTAAAGTTTCGACGGTAGTTTTCATGATTTTCTGCTTGGTAGCTGCAGGTTGCTATGGCATCGAAGAAATGATACCTGAATGCGGACCGGGGCTTACAATAATCATGCTCTGTGTATTACCGTTTGTATGGGCACTTCCTTTCGGTTTAGTGGCATCCGAATTAGGATCCGTAAGACCGCAGGAAGGTGGATATTACAAATGGGTACAAGAGGCTCTGGGAGAATTCTGGGGTTTCCAGGCAGGATGGTGGAGAACGATTTCCATTTATATTGATAATGCTGTATACGTTATTTTAGCAGGCGGATACGCTGCAGTTCAGTGGGATCTTGGGTGGACAGGCGAATTTGCCATAAAGGCTGCAATGGTTATCGTATTCACATGGATAAATATCCGAGGAGTTAAAGATGTAGGTATTGCAAGTACAATACTTTCCATATTGGTTATGGTAGCATTCGGATTGGTTGCAGTATGCGGATTTATGAACTGGGGCGGAAATGCTGAAACAGCAGAGACCATATCCTTCCAGCTTACTGCATATGAAGCTGAAGGAGCTTCAGATTGGTTATTCTTCATTGCAGGCGGTATTTCCGTAGGTATGTGGATGTACTCAGGATATGAGTCCATGTCTACAATTGCAGGGGAAGTAAAGAATCCTCAGGTAATACCTAAAGGAACACTTATAACTATCCCTCTTATAATGGCGGTATATATTCTTCCTACTATAGCAGGACTTGGCTCATTAGGCCAGTGGGATAACTGGGGAACAGAAGCAGGTACAGTAGGATATTCAGATGTAGTTCAGGAGTTCTGGGGACCGGCATTTGGAGTGTTCTTTGTTCTGGTAGCTATATTTGCACAGTGCTCCATATTCAATACATATATAGCATCAGGAAGCAGAGGTTTCTTCTCTCTGGCAGATGATAATTTAGCACCGCCTGTTCTTGTAAAATGTGACAAGAAGCACGGAGTACCTTATATCGCAGTACTTACAGTAGCTATTTCAACTATGATATTATGTATGCTGCCGTTTGGATTTGTAATAATCTTGGATGTACATATGCTGATTGCATCTTATATTCTGGTTTACATCTCAGCTATGATACTTAGAAAAAGAATTCCTTCAGAAGAATATAAATTTAAGGTTCCGGGAGGATTCGGATTCCTAGCTGTTATATGTATAATACCTATTTGTGTGGCATTGTTTGCTATATTTATCAATGGTTCGGATTATTATATAGGTGGTATGACTGCAATGGCGACAGGTCCTTTACTTTATATAATCTGGAGAAAGATGTACGGCGGTCTTACAAAGAAAGATCCAATAGCTTTCCCTGGAAATTCAAGAACAGGGCTTGCTGTAGGAGATGTGAAGAGAATATCGCTGCTGTTCTTATTCATGACGATAATGAATGCTATAACTTGTGTATTTGTACCTTGGTATGAAGCTTGGGGAACAGATGATGCTTGGGAGTCCGGCGATTACTTTGATGGTATAGTGGAAAATATAAACGTAGACTCTATAGTAAATGTCATTGGAACATATCTTTATGTTTTCACAGCAGTATGCGCTGTAATTTGCATAATTACATTCTTTATTTCAAAGAAAGTGGAACCTGCAAAACAAAGATAGCATAAATTTAACCGATATATTTTAAAAAATGGTGAAAGAGGTCAAAAACCATAAAGGTTTTGACCTCTTTTAAATTTTATAGTAATATTACATAAATTTGTTTATTTGTTGATATAGATGGTCAGGGAAGAAAAAAATTCCAAAAGCCCTTGACGATTTGACAAACTTGTGATAACATAATAAACTGCCCTGCAAATGTAATTTGTTGAATATATAAGGAGTGATGACTATGCCAAATCCGATAAAATTAGGTAGGAAAGAACGAATGACCTTTTCGAAGATCAATGAAGTGGCAGAAATGCCCAATTTGATTCAGATACAGACAGATTCGTATGATTGGTTTGTAAGAGAAGGCTTTCGCGAGGTTTTTGAGGACGTTTCGCCGATTAAGGATTATGCGGACAATCTTGTTCTCGAATTTATTGATTACTCCCTGACAGATCCTCCCAAGTATGAACAGGAGGAGTGTAAGGAAAGAGACGTCACCTATGCAGCTCCGTTAAAAGTAAGAGTAAGGCTTGTAAATAAAGAAACCGGTGAAGTAAAGGAACAGGAAGTGTTTATGGGAGATTTCCCTTTAATGACAGAAAAGGGGACTTTCATCTACAATGGTGCGGAAAGAGTTGTGGTTACTCAGCTCGTGCGTTCACCGGGACCTTACTATGATAAAGAAATAGATAAGTCCGGTAAGAATTTATTTTTTACCACTGTTATTCCCAACAGGGGTGCTTGGCTTGAGTATGAAACAGACTCCAATGAGATAATCTCGGTAAGAGTCGACAGAACCAGAAAACAGCCGGTAACCATACTTCTCAGAGCCTTGGGAATAGGAAGCAATCAAGAGATCATTGATTTGTTCGGCGAAGAACCTCGCCTCCTTAAAACTTTAGAGAAGGATACTACTACAAACTATGAGGAAGGCCTTAAGGAAATATATAAGAAACTGAGACCGGGAGAACCGCCTACGCTGGAAAGTGCTCAGTCATTATTTAATTCCATGTTTTTTGATCCTAAGCGTTATGATCTGGCTAAGGTGGGCAGATATAAATATAATAAAAAATTGGGGCTGTTCAATCGTTTGGTAGGCAACGCCGTGGCTGAAGATGTTATAGATCCCAACACAGGCGAAATTTTGGCTGAGAAGGATCAGAACATTGACAAGGATCTGGCAAGACAGATAGAAAATTCCGGAATCGAATTTGTAATGGTTAAAAGCCCTATAGATGAAGGAGCGGTAACCAAAGTAATCGGAAATCAGTTTGTAGAACTGGCGTCATATATAGATTTTGATATTTCTGATATTAAAATACCGAAACAGGTTTATTATCCTGTTCTTAAAGAGATTCTGGAAGAAAATGAAGATCAGGAGTCAGTGAAAGAAGCAATAAAAATGAGAAAGAATGAGCTTTCGCCTAAGCATATACTCGTTGCTGATGTTATTGCTTCTGTAAGTTATCTTCTCAATCTCAACTATGGCATAGGAAATATAGATGATATAGATCATCTTGGCAACAGGAGACTGCGAACTGTAGGAGAACTGCTGCAAAATCAGATAAGAATAGGTCTTTCCAGAATGGAGAGAACAATAAAAGAGAGAATGACTACTCAGGATATTTCTGAAGTCACACCTCAGGGTCTTATGAATATAAGGCCTGTTACCGCCGCAGTTAAGGAATTTTTTGGGAGCTCTCAGCTTTCGCAGTTCATGGACCAAAACAATCCTCTTGCTGAACTTACGCATAAAAGAAGGCTTTCGGCATTGGGTCCGGGAGGCCTTTCCAGAGAGAGAGCGGGCTTTGAGGTAAGAGACGTACACCATTCTCATTACGGAAGAATGTGTCCTATAGAAACTCCGGAAGGACCTAATATTGGACTTATAGGATCTCTTACAACATACGGAATAGTTAACGAATACGGATTTATAGAAACTCCGTACAGAGTTGTAGATAAAAAGACAGGAAGAGTTACTGATGAAATACAGTATCTTACTGCTGACGATGAAGAAGATAAGATAATAGCTCAGGCTAATGAACCGCTGGATTCAGAAGGACATTTCGTCAATATGAGAGTTTCTGCCAGAGGTGTGGGCGGTGAAATGGAGCTGGCCCCGAGAGAAGTTGTGGATTATATGGACGTATCGCCTAAACAGGTGGTGTCTGTGGCTACAGCTATGATTCCATTCTTGGAAAATGACGATGCGAACAGAGCGCTGATGGGCGCAAACATGCAGCGTCAGGCGGTACCTCTCCTTGTAACCGAGGCTCCTATTGTAGGAACAGGTATGGAGCATAAGGCTGCAAAAGACTCCGGTGTAGTTATAATAGCTAAGCATGCCGGAACTATAGATTTTGTAGATGCTGATAAGATTGTGGTTTTGAGGGATGACGGTGAAGGTACGGATGAATATAAGCTTCTCAAATTCAAGCGATCCAACCAAGGTACGTGCATAAATCAGCGGCCTATCGTTTATAATGGCGAACATGTTGAAAAAGGTGAGGTCATAGCGGATGGTCCATCAACTGAAAACGGAGAGATTGCTCTCGGAAAAAATCTGCTCATAGGCTTTATGACATGGGAAGGATATAATTACGAGGACGCTATAATTCTTAACGAAAGACTTATTATGGAAGATGTTCTTACATCTATCCATATAGAAAAATACGAGGCTGAAGCAAGAGATACGAAGCTGGGGCCCGAAGAGATCACCAGGGAGATTCCTAATGTGGGTGAAGATGCTCTTAAAGATTTGGATGAAGACGGTATCATCAGAAAAGGTGCTGAAGTAAATTCATCTGATATTTTGGTAGGCAAAGTTACTCCTAAAGGAGAAACAGAACTTACGGCTGAGGAAAGACTTCTCAGAGCTATATTCGGAGAAAAGGCCAGAGAAGTCAGAGATACGTCTTTGCGTGTTCCTCATGGCGAGACAGGCATTGTTGTCGATGTAAAGATTTTCTCAAGGGAGAATGGTGATGAGCTGCCTCCTGGGGTAAATAAGCTTGTAAGGTGTTATATAGCTACAAAGAGAAAAATCAGCGTTGGCGATAAGATGGCTGGAAGACACGGAAACAAAGGTGTTATTTCCAGAATACTTCCTGAAGAGGATATGCCGTTTATGGAAAACGGACAGCCGCTGCAGGTAATGCTTAATCCGTTGGGTGTGCCGTCACGAATGAACGTAGGTCAGGTTCTCGAAGTACATTTAGGTCTGGCTGCAAAAAATAAGGATTGGTATATCGCAACGCCTGTATTTGACGGGGCTAACGAGAAAGATATAATAGAGCTGCTTAAAGAAAACGGCTTTGATGAAAGCGGAAAATTGCGTCTCAGAGATGGAAGGACAGGAGAATATTTCGATAATCCGGTAACTGTAGGTTATATGTATATGCTCAAGCTTCACCATCTGGTAGATGACAAGATCCATGCGAGAAGTACAGGTCCGTACTCGCTTGTAACGCAGCAGCCTTTGGGCGGAAAAGCGCAGTTTGGCGGACAGCGTTTCGGAGAGATGGAAGTATGGGCCTTGGAGGCTTATGGAGCAGCATATACTCTTCAGGAAATACTGACTGTAAAATCCGATGATATCGTAGGCAGAGTTAAAACTTATGAGGCTATCGTAAAAGGTGAGAATATACCTGAACCTGGAATTCCTGAATCGTTTAAGGTGTTGATAAAAGAAATGCAGAGCTTGTGTCTGGATGTAAAAGTTCTGACAGAGGACAATGAAGAGATAGAAATTAAGGAAACCAGTGAGATAGAAGATATTCCTGCAATAGAGGATATGGTGGATGTTGATATAGAGGGAGAAGAGGTCGATGATGCCGACGAATTTGACGAAGAAGAGATCGCTATAGTCGAAGAAGATGAGGATGATTTCGATGAGGACGACGGCCTGGATGATGAACTTGGTCAGATCGAAGCCGAACCGACTGAAGAAGTGTAGGAAAGGGGAAGTGACCAATGAATGATAACAACAATTATGAATTGAATAATTTTGAGTCTCTGCAGATTGGGCTGGCGTCTACAGAAAAGATAATGGGCTGGTCTCACGGAGAGGTTACAAAACCCGAGACTATAAATTATCGTACTCTTAAACCCGAAAAAGACGGGCTCTTCTGTGAGAAAATATTTGGTCCTACTAAGGACTGGGAGTGTCACTGCGGCAAATACAAGCGAATAAGATATAAAGGTATCGTCTGCGATAAATGCGGAGTAGAGGTTACCAAAGCGAAAGTCAGAAGAGAGAGGATGGGGCATATAAAGCTGGCTTCACCCGTCTCCCATATCTGGTATTTTAAGGGTATTCCTTCCAGAATGGGTCTTGTATTGGATATATCTCCGAGAACTCTTGAAAAAATATTGTATTTTGCAAATTTCATCGTGACTGATCCTGGAAATACCGAATTTGCCTATAAAGAGGTACTTACAGAAAATCAGTACAGAGAGGCTAAAGATAATCCGGACAATAAGTTTAAAGCAGGTATGGGAGCGGAGGCTGTAAGAGAACTTCTTTCTCATATAAACCTTGATGAACTTTCAGAGGATCTGAGAAACAAGCTTGTCAGCGCTACAGGCCAGAAGAAGATAAGGATTGTAAGAAGACTGGAGGTCATTGAAGCTCTCAGACTGTCGGGCAATAGACCTGAATGGATGATACTGGAAGTTATTCCGGTTATTCCGCCGGATCTTAGACCTATGGTTCAGCTGGACGGAGGAAGATTCGCAACTTCCGATTTGAATGATCTGTACAGACGTGTAATAAACAGAAATAACAGGCTTAACAGACTTCTTGAACTTGGTGCACCCGATATCATTGTAAGAAATGAAAAGAGAATGCTTCAGGAAGCCGTTGATGCTCTTATAGATAATGGAAGAAGAGGCAGACCCGTTACGGGTCCGGGATCCAGACCGCTTAAATCTCTTTCGGATATGCTCAAAGGTAAACAGGGAAGATTCAGACAGAATCTGCTGGGCAAGAGGGTAGACTATTCCGGACGATCTGTAATCGTAGTAGGCCCTGAGCTTAAGTTTTACCAGTGTGGCCTCCCTAAGAAGATGGCTCTGGAACTGTTCAAGCCGTTTATTATGAAAAAGTTGGTGGAGAACGGCAATGCTCACAACATTAAGAGTGCCAAACGAATGGTGGAAAAAGTAAGACCTGAGGTTTGGGATGTGCTGGAAGGTGTTATTAAGGAGCATCCTGTAATGCTGAACCGTGCGCCAACTTTGCATAGGCTTGGTATACAGGCGTTTGAGCCTGTATTGGTAGAAGGTAAGGCTATAAAGCTTCATCCGCTTGCATGCACTGCGTTTAATGCTGACTTTGACGGTGACCAGATGGCTGTGCATGTTCCGCTTTCTGTGGAAGCTCAGGCAGAAGCGAGATTTCTTATGCTTTCCGTGAATAATATACTTGCTCCTAAAGATGGTTCTCCGATAACGACACCTACTCAGGATATGATCTTGGGAAGCTATTATCTTACCCATCCCGGGCAGGAAGAAGGCAAAAGAAATTCAGACGCTGAAAAAGGAGATGGCAAAGTATTTACTGATATAGCTGAAATGCTTATGGCTTATCAAACCGGTATGGTGGGACTTCATGCCCGAGTAAAGGTGAGAATGTATGCGGACGAATATGATACGAGAGGTAAACTTGTAGAGTCTACAGTAGGAAGATTCATATTCAATCAGAATATCCCTCAGGATTTAGGGTATGTAGAAGACAGAGAAGCTGATCCGTATTCGCTGGAGATAGATTTCTTGTGCGATAAGAAGAAGCTGGGGCAGATCATCGACAGATGCTACAGAATACATGGAAATACAGAAACAGCTATAATGCTTGATTATATCAAGGACATGGGATTCCATTATTCTACTATAGCAGCTATTACCATCAGCATTTCCGATATGGAGATACCTGAAGAGAAAAAGGTAATTATAGATGAGGCCGAAAAGCTGGTAGACAAGTATGAGATGGCTTACAGAAGAGGTCTTGTCTCTAATAAGGAAAGATATGAAAAGGTTATAGATATCTGGAATAAAACGACAGACGATGTGGCTGATGCACTTATGGAGTCTCTTGATTCTTTAAATAACTTATTTATCATGGCTCATTCAGGAGCAAGAGGAAGTAAGAATCAGATCAGGCAGATCGGCGGTATGCGTGGACTTATGGCTAACGCTA
The DNA here is from genome assembly GCF_046951855.1 of Lentihominibacter sp. Taxonomy (NCBI): domain Bacteria; kingdom Bacillati; phylum Bacillota; class Clostridia; order Peptostreptococcales; family Anaerovoracaceae; genus Lentihominibacter; species Lentihominibacter sp. Next base: position 9,465 of record NZ_JBKTXS010000039.1, read on the forward strand.
CAGGTAAGACCATAGAAATACCTATCAAGGCGAACTTCAGAGAAGGACTTTCGGTTCTGGAATACTTTATTTCTACTAACGGTGCAAGAAAAGGTCTTGCGGATACGGCTCTGCGAACAGCAGACTCAGGTTATTTGACAAGACGGCTTGTAGATGTTTCTCATAACGTAATTGTCAGAGAGGATGACTGCGGAACGGATGAAGGTATAGAAGTAAAAGCCTTTACTGACGGAAAGGAAATCATTGAGAAACTGAAGGACCGTATTATAGGAAGAACTGCTTTGCTGGATATATGTCATCCTGAGACAGGTAGAGTTATTGTTGAGCAAGACTGCGAGATTAGTGAGGACGCTGCTGAAGCGATAGAAGCTGCGGGCATAGAGTCTGTGGCTATAAGATCGGTGATGACCTGCCACAGTAAAACTGGTGTATGCGCTAAGTGTTATGGAAGGAATTTGGCGACCGGAGAAGGCGTCAATATTGGAGAGGCTGTTGGAATAACAGCAGCTCAATCCATTGGAGAGCCGGGTACTCAGCTGACCATGAGAACATTCCATACAGGGGGCGTTGCCGGTTCTGATATCACTCACGGTCTGCCGAGAGTAGAAGAACTTTTTGAGGCCAGAAAACCTAAGGGACTTGCGGTCATCTGCGAAGCAGACGGTACTGTGGTTTCTGTTGATCCGACTATGGATAATAAAACACAGGTCAAAGTGAGAGGCGAAGAAGAAAAGGTATATGAAGTTCCTTATGGAGCAAGGATTTGTGTTGCCGAAGGCGACTATATACTTGCAGGGGACAATATAACAAAAGGACCTTTGGATCCTAAGGACATTTTAAGGCTTAACGGTGTTGAAGGCGTATATCAGTACTTGCTTAAAGAAGTACAGAGAGTGTATAAGCAGCAGGGTGTAGATATCAATGATAAGCATATAGAAGTTATCGTAGGACAGATGCTTTCAAAAATGAAGGTAAATGATGCGGGAGATACAGGGCTTCTTCCTGGAGGACAGTATAGTAAAGTCGAAATAGAAGAGGCTAATGAAGCTGTTATTGCTGATGGAGGGAAACCTGCGGAGGCAGAGAGGCTTCTTCTGGGTATAACAAAGGCATCTTTGGCTACAAATTCATTCCTGTCAGCTGCGTCCTTCCAGGAGACTACAAGAGTTCTGACAGATGCTGCAATAAAAGGAAAGAACGATAAACTTCAAGGGCTTAAAGAAAATGTTATCATCGGTAAACTGATCCCTGCCGGTACAGGTATGAAGAAGTATAGGTCTATAGATTTGGATTACGGTGTAAATACAGCATTGATAGAAGCGTACAGAGCAATGCAGAGAGAAATGGAGATGGAAGAGGAAGAAGATGAGGATATGGAAGATATAGTTCCTGTAATGGGAACTGGGGATGATGCGGCGGCAGCCGAGGAATTCGCATCAGAAATGGAATCTGCTTCGGGAATCTCTGAGACATCAGAAAGCGCTGAATGGGAATAAGTATTAGTTTCTGAGCTTGTCATTTTTCGTTAAATATTAAACTAAATAGTGAGCAAAAACAGACCTCTGAAAGAGCATTTTCAATTTTCAGAGGTTTTTGTTTTGTACAAAAAGTTAAATGTGTACTGATAATGTGCCTTGACAGTAAGTAGACAGAATGCTAAAATATAATCAAATTGAGATAATTTAAAGATCAAAAAAGTAAATAGTTTGATTTTTAGTAATTTCGAGAATAGTAAAATTAAAAAGGAGATTGATAAGTATGACTATTCAAAACCAAATTGACAAAGCGCGTGCAGCGTTTGAACAGATCAAAGATTATACTCAGGAACAGGTGGATAAGCTTGTTTATGAGAGTGCAAAGATCATTTACGAGAATGCAGAACCTTTAGCAAAGATGGCTGTTGAGGAAACAAGACTTGGAAGCTATGAAGACAAGATTGGCAAGAACACTGGAACAGCTGCTGCTTTCTGGGATTATCTCAAGGATAAGAAGTCTGTTGGCATCATCAATGAAGATCCTTCAATCGGTCTTATTGAAGCTGCTCATCCAATCGGTGTTATCGGTGCTATCACTCCGGCAACTAACCCTACAGTTACACCTTTAGGAAACTTCATGCACGCTTTAAAGGGTAAGAATGCAGTTATCATTTCACCTGCTCCACGTGCAGAAAAGACTTCAACTACTACAGTTAACTTAATTCGTGAAGCATTAGCTAAGAACGGTGCTCCTGAAGACCTTATTCAGATTGTTAACGATGTTACTATCGAAAAGTCACAGGAATTAATGGAAAAATGCGACCTCGTACTCGCAACTGGTGGTTCCGGCCTCACTAAGGCTGCTTACTCAAGCGGAACTCCTGCTTACGGTGTAGGACCAGGAAACCCTCCTGTAATCGTAGACAGAGGATATGACCTTAAGGATGCTGCTGAGCAGACAATTGTTGCTGTAGCAAGCGATAACGGAATCCTTTGCGACGGAGACAACTTACTCCTTTACCCACAGGAATTGGAAGCTGATTTCTTTGCAGAACTTAAGAATGCCGGTGCTGTTGTATTTGAAAGCGCTGATGATGTTGCTAAGTTCCGTGAAGCTTTATTCCAGGATGGAAAGATCAACTCAGGTTTAGTTGGTAAGGATACTGACGTAATCGCAGAAGCTGCTGGATTTACTCTTCCAGAAGGAACTAAGGTTATAGGTCTTAAGATAGAAGGCGTTGGTAAAGATGATATCCTCGGCAAGGAAATCATGGGACCTGTAGTAGTATTAAAGAGCTACGACAAGTTTGAAGAAGCTGTTGACATGGCTATCAGAAACATGGAAGAAGATGGCGGTACTGGACATACAGCTGGTATCTTCTCAAATGATGAAGATCATATTCTTTACTTCGGTGAAAAGATTCCTGTAGCTCGTGTACTGGTTAACCAGCCTACACCGGATGCTTGGGGACCTGAAACTAACGCACTGTCACCTGCAGTATCAGAAGGTTGCGGTACATGGGGTAACAATATCTTAGCTGGTAACGTTGACTACATACACATGGTAAACGTTTCTAAGATCGTTAAGAAGTTAGACGTAGAACCGCTTGATCCTGCAAAGATTTTTGCTGACTAATAAAGCCAGTTTGAAATTAATCGGAAAAGGCATTAAAAATTTTGGGACATAAACCAGTTTTGTCCCAAAAGATATGGACAAAACTGCTTTATAGAAAAAACAATTACTCATTTAATATTATTCTGCATAGCAGAAAGAGGAGGAAAATTATGGTTGGTAAGAAAGTAGTTCATCATCTTATGATGAGTGCAAAAGATGCACATTATGTAGGCGGATTAGTAAATGGTGCTAGAATCGTTGACCAGTGGGGAGACGTTGGTACTGAACTGATGGTATATGTTGATGGAGATATCAGCTTATTCTTAGGATACAAAGAAATCGAATTCTTAGCTCCAGTATATGTTGGAGACTTCATGGAATATCATGGCTGGATCGAAAAGGTTGGTAATCAGTCATACACTTGCCAGTTCGAAGCTTGGAAGGTTGCTACTCAGTTAGACAGAACAGATGCAGATTTGTCAAACGTAGCTACTCCTGAAACAGCTGCTACAGCTTGTGAGCCACCAGTACTTTGCGGTAAGGCAACAGGAAGCTTATTCATCGCTAAGAAAGACCAGAGAGGCGCTACTGAGTCTTCATTCAAAGACAGAAAGCACCCAGGCGAGAAATAAGAAAGAATTAAATAATCTTATGAATTAGATTATTCATTACTTTGTTATAAAACGGACAGATTTATTCTGTCCGTTTTTTCATATCGGAAGTATTGTTGTAGGTTATGAAAGAGTCGATTTTGTTTTTGAAACACAGTGAATGTTGACGGAGTGCAAACCTTGTGATATCCTTTATATATCCGTATAAAAGAACCTTTCTTCGGAAATGAGTTTTTACTCTACTGGCGGTACAGCCCGCGAGCAATAAGCTAATTCGGTTTGATTCCGAAGCCAACAGACAGTCTGGATGGGAGAAGAAGGCTTTCAGTTGATTTTCTGAATGCTTTGTTCTTTTTTCTTTGCCTAAAATAAAGGAGAGATTTTTATGAATAACCAAGAAATTACCCAGAACCCTCTTGGAACAGAACCAATAAAAAAACTTATCGTTAAGTATTCTATTCCTACAGCTTTAACTTTGATGGTCAATTATCTGTATAATATAGTTGACCAGATTTTTGTAGGACAGGGAGTGGGAGTAACGGGAATGGCAGCCACAAATGTAGCATTTCCGTTAACTATTATTGCTATGTCAATTGCATTGCTTATTGGAGATGGCTGTGCGGCTAATATAAGTCTTTGTCTGGGAAGAAAAGAATATGAGGATGCTAACCGTACTGTCAGCAATGCTGTAACTTTGTTGATAGGATCCGGAATTTTGATTTTGCTGCTTTCTTTAATTTTTGCTCCCCAGATAGTAAAACTATTTGGATCTACAGATAATGCTTTTGCTGATTCGTTGGTCTATACTAAAACTATTGCGTGGGGACTCCCGTTTCTTATGATAAGTGCGGCTTTGACTGCTATTATACGTGCAGACGGCAACCCTAAGTATACGATGAAATGTATGATAATAGGTACTGTGATAAACCTTGTTCTTGACCCGGTTTTCATTTTCGGATTTAAGATGGGGGTTTTTGGAGCAGGTGTAGCTACTGTTATAGGCCAGGCAGCAGCAGGAATACTTTGTCTGTTGTATCTCAGAAAACTTAAAACAGTTCGTATATGTAAAGCTCATCTGAAACTTTCCGTAAATATAACCGGAAGAATATTAGCTTTAGGATTTCCGAGTCTTCTGACTCAAATTATGACTGCGGTAGTGCAGATAACAATGAATAATCTTATGACCATTTATGGTGCCGTGAGTGTATATGGAAGTGATATGGCTTTGTCAGTCTATGGCATGATGATGAAGGTCTATCAGATAGCGCATGCTATGTTCGTAGGAGTTTCTTCTGCTACACAGCCTATAAACGGTTTTAATTTTGGCGCTAAGAATTATGGAAGAGTCAGACAGACTTACAAAACGGCTGCTACCATAGCAGTGGTAGTTTCTCTCGTTTGGTTCGCTGTATATCAACTTTTGGGAAGACAAATAGGAATGCTGTTTGTATCCGGAGATTCTATGTATGCTGATTGCTCGCAGCATATTTTTAGAATATTTATGATGGCGTTCTTTGTGTATGGCGTTCATATGGTCACAGCATCATTTTTTCAGGGAATTGGAAAGCCTGCAAAATCCCTGCTTATTCCATTGTCCAGACAGGCGATCTTTCTCATTCCTCTTTCAATAATACTATCAAGTAAGTTTGGTCTTGACGGCGCTCTTGCTGCTGCACCCATAGCAGATATACTGGTGTTTATTCTGGCGATATCTTTAGTTGTGGGAGAGTTTAGAGGATGGAAGAAGAAACAGTGGATACAATAGAGCGTAGAACTTTCTGATAATATATTCATATTTGTCTTAGAAATCAGTTTTTAATTGATGTTGACATAATGATAAATACCGTGGTAAAATAAATGTTAGCTTTGGGCTTTATTGTTCAAAGCTAACGTATTTTTATTATATCAAGAAAGGAGAAAAAGGATGCCTACAATTAACCAATTAGTACGTCAAGGCAGAACCAGCAGCGAGAAGAAGTCAACTGCTCCGGCTCTGAATAAGGGTATGAACTCTATAAAAAGAGTTGCTACAGATGTTAATTCGCCGCAGAAAAGAGGCGTATGCACTTCTGTAAAGACTGTTACCCCTAAGAAGCCTAACTCAGCTTTGAGAAAAGTTGCGAGAGTTCGTCTTACTAACGGTATTGAAGTAACAGCTTATATTCCGGGGATAGGTCATAAT
>NZ_JBKTXS010000040.1:0-15179 GCF_046951855.1 Lentihominibacter sp.
GATAACAAGAGCAGGAATTTTTCCGCCCAGAGATGCTGTTCTGACTTGAGAAAAGTTTTCACATTTTCTCAATTGCCCGGTAAAATACGCAAAAGTATCATAAGCGGCTTGCTGAGATTTGTCGGCAGTGGCGTTGGTGTACACCTGTGTGCCTAAAAGTGCTAAAACTATGGAGGCTCCGGTTGTTATTACTATAAAACATATTAGAATAATTATATTAATTCGTTTTTTCGTAAGTTTTGTGTTTTTCATGCTGTTAGTATATCAATTTTTACACGGCGGAGCAATGTTGTACCCGAAATATCCTGAGATTTTTGACGCTGTGATTGAGAATCCGGAAGTAAAAAGAGTATGGACAGATATGGAAATTTTCGGATGTGGAATTTGAATCTGTTGATTTTATCCCGGTACATAGGGTATCATATTAAAAGTAAAGTGAATGGGAGGAACAATGAAGAAGTACAGAATACCTACAATTGAGACGAAACGGCTGACTTTGAGGATGTGGAGCAAAAAAGATGCAGCAGATCTTTATGAGTATGCGAAAAATCCTAATGTCGGCCCTATTGCAGGATGGAAGCCCCATTCTGATCAGGCTGAATCCAGATTTATAATATCCGAAGTTTTTCTGCAGAAGATGGCATGGGCTATAGTTGATAAGGATACCGGAAAAGTTATTGGAAGTATAGGATTTGAGGATGACAAATTCAGACCGGATATTCACAGCAGAGAAATGGGATACTCTCTTTCCGAGGATTTTTGGGGGAAGGGTCTTATGACAGAAGCTGCAAAGAAGATAATTCAATATGCTTTTGAAGTATTGGGGCTGGACATCCTCTCTATAACTACATCAGAAGATAATCTAAGAAGCCGCCGTGTCATAGAAAAGTGTGGCTTTGAATATGAGGGGACTTTGCGTTATGCGTATAAGATATATGACGGCACTATAGAAGAGATAAGGTGTTATTCCATGATGAGGCAGGAATATATTGATATGAAGAAACGAGGATGGTGTGATGTCTAAGAAAAAGGAAAAACTCAATCATAAGACGAATGCTGTGAGAATAGTGGAAGCCGAAGGCATACCATATAAGATGTATACTTATGAAGCTCCTGATGGTTTTTTGGATGGAGTATCTGTAGCTAATTCGCTTGGACAGAATGTGGATATGGTGTTTAAAACACTAGTCACAGTAGGAAACAGCGGAGCAAATTATGTATGTGTCATACCGGTCAGTAATGAGCTTGATCTTAAAAAGGCGGCCAGACATTTCTCAGAGAAAAAGATGGAGATGATACCTGCGAAAGAAATAACCAATGTTACGGGATATATGAAAGGAGGATGTTCTCCTGTAGGTATGAAAAAACAGTTTCCCACAGCTATAGATATATCTGCGGAATCGGTGAGCAGCATTATAGTGAGCGGCGGTAAAGTAGGTTTGCAGATGGAGATGGGTCTTGCAGATTTGCAGCGTGTTACCGGAGCGGATATTGTGGATTTGACATCAGAAAAAGTGAAAGGGGAAGACAGTTTACGATGATAACAAAAACTATTGAAAAGAATACAATAAAATTGTGTATAAAAACAAAATTGAATTATTTTTTTTGTGAATACAAATAAAAAAGTTTGCTCTAAACTATTGACAGAAAGTCTTTATTAATGTAGTCTAATACAAGGTATTGAGAGGCTTTCTGCTTTTTTTGCCTTGAAAATCAAAATAACAGTATCTGCATATTGAAATAAGAATATATAGGAGCGAATTCAAAATGATGAAGAGATTAAATGAAGCGGTGGAGATAAGATGGCACGGAAGAGGCGGGCAGGGTGCTAAGACTGCATGTCTTCTTCTGGCCGATGTAGCTTTCAGTTCAGGTAAGCATGTACAGGGGTTTCCCGAGTATGGTCCTGAGAGAATGGGGGCGCCCATAACAGCATACAATCGTATAACAGATGAGCACTGTAAAGTCCATTCCAATATATATACTCCTGACTATGTTGTGGTTGTTGATGAAACTTTGCTTAAATCAGAAGATGTGACTAAAGGACTGAAGGAAACAGGCGCGCTCATAATCAACAGTAAAAAGACCCCTGAAGAGATAAGAAAGTTAGTGAATGGCTATAAGGGCAGAGTGTGCGTAGTAGATGCCGAAAAAATCTCTATGGAAACATTGGGAAAGAATTTTCCCAATACTCCTATGCTGGCTGCAGTAGTCAAGATTAGTAATGTTATAGATAATGAACGTTTCATAAATGATATGAGAGAATCTTTCCAGCATAAATTCGCTCACAAGGAGAATCTTATAGAAGGGAACATGAAAGCGCTTGTTAAAGCGATGGAAGAGGTAAAGGTAGGATAGGTAGTAATTATGAAAACGAGAGCTAAAGATATCAATGAAAAGATAACATGGCAGGAAGTTACAACAGGCGCTGAAATATATGAACCTGCAACATCTCTTCTTGTGGAGACAGGTGACTGGAGAGTAATGATCCCTGTGTTTAAAGAGGACAAGTGTAGACATTGTATGCTTTGTGTACCATTCTGTCCGGACAGTTCTATCCCGGTAAGGGACGGGAGGCGTCTTGATTTTGATTTTAAACATTGTAAAGGCTGTGGTATATGTGTCAAAGTATGTCCGTTTGACGCGATAGATTTTGTAAAGGAGGAAAAGTAAATGGCGAAGAGAGACAGAATGTCCGGCAATGAGGCCGTAGCAATGGCAATGAAACAGATAAATCCCGATGTCATGGGAGCTTTTCCTATTACACCGTCAACTGAGATTCCTCAATATTATTCTCAGTATATAGCTGATGGAGAGGTAGATACCGAATTTGTGGCAGTGGAATCAGAGCACAGTGCTATGTCAGTATGTATCGGAGCGTCTGCTGCAGGAGCCAGAGCTGTTACGGCAACATCATCGGCAGGACTTGCTTATATGTGGGAGCTGCTTTATGTCGCGGCATCGGCAAGACTTCCTATTACTATGGCGGTGGTAAACAGGGCTTTGACAGGGCCGATCAATATCAACAACGATCATTCGGACTCCATGGGAGCCAGAGATTCCGGATGGATACAGATATATGCGGAATCTAATCAGGAAGTATACGATAATTATATTCAGGCTATGCCTATTTCGGAAACTATAAGGCTGCCTATAATGATATGCCAGGACGGTTTTATTACAAGCCACGGTGTTTCTAATATAGAGCTTTTGGAAGATAATGAAGTAAAAGAATTTGTAGGTGAGTATCATCCCGAAAATTACCTGCTTAAGTCAGAGAATCCTCTGGCAGTAGGTCCTTACGGGATATCACCATATTATATGGAGGTTAAGAGATCTCAGGCTCAGGCCATGAAGGATGCTATGCCTATAATTATGGATGTAGCAAAGAGGTTTGAAAAACTGACTGGCAGAAAATACGGATTCTTTGAAGAATATATGATGGATGATGCAGAGGTTGCGCTGGTAGTTATAGGTTCCAGCGCAGGAACAGGAAAAGAAGCTGTAGACAGACTAAGGGCAGAAGGAAAGAAAGTGGGACTCATCAAGCTGAGAGTTTTCAGACCGTTTCCGAGAGTTCCTCTTGCAGAAGCTATGTGTAAAGTGAAGGCCGTAGCAATAATGGATAAGGCAGAAAGTTTTTCCAACAGCGGAGGACCGCTCTTTAATGAGGCGAGAAGCTCGCTTTATGATCTTGCCAACAGACCTCATGCCATTAATTACATTTACGGATTGGGAGGAAGAGATATCACAGTTGAAGATTATTACGAAATTTATAATGATCTGTTCATAATAAATGAAACAGATGATCCGGGAGATGTTTACAGGTATGTAGGCGTAAGAGACTCACGTTATGGTGAGAGAGGATTCGATCATAAAAGATATGAAGAATAGGAGATCACAGTCATGACATATAATTTGAAAAGAGAAGTAGAAAAACCTGAAAGACTGGCCGGAGGTCACAGATTATGCGCAGGATGCGGAGCGGGAATAGCTGTACGCGGTGTACTCAGGGCTCTTGATGAAGGTGATAAAGCAGTAATAACCAATGCCACTAGCTGTCTGGAGGTCTCCACATTCATATATCCTCATACAGCTTATTATGACAGCTACATACATACAGCCTTTGCCAATGGAGCAGCTACCATGTCAGGTGTCGAAGCGGCATATAAGACTATGAAGAAACTGGGAAGGGTAAAGGATAATTTTAAATTTATAGCTTTCGGAGGGGACGGCGGTACATATGATATCGGAATGCAGTCTCTTTCAGGGGCTATGGAACGAGGTCACGATATGGTGTATGTATGTTACGATAATGAAGCCTATATGAATACAGGTATACAGAGATCATCGTCAACTCCGAGATTTGCTGATGCAACAACATCGCCGGCGGGAATAAAAATCCCGGGTAAGATACAAAACAAAAAAGACCTTACATCAATAATAGCTGCACATAATATTCCTTATGCGGCTCAGACGACCTTTATGGGCAATTTTAAGGATCTTCATGAAAAGGCGCATAAGGCTATATATACAGAGGGCCCTTGCTTTCTCAATATACTGTCACCATGCCCCAGAGGCTGGAGATATGAGACAGAGGACCTTGCGGAAATCTGCAGACTTGCTGTAGATACATGTGTATGGCCTATGTATGAAATAGTAGATGGTCAGTGGCACTTAACATATGAGCCAAAAAAGAAATTGCCTGTAGAAGAATTTCTAAAAAAACAAGGAAGATTTAAGCATATGTTTAAAAAAGGCAGCGAATGGATGATCGATGAAGCCCAGCAGTATGTCGATGAACAATGGGAAAAGCTGCTTAGCAAGTGTAAATAATATAGATAAGTTAAGACGGTACATTGAGGGAAGTATCCTCAAAGCACCGTCTTTTTATTATGTGGTCTTATGTTCGTTGAGCACGAAAAACGTGCGAAACAAAAACCACCTGTTATGCGGGTGGGCATCGATGGCTATACCAGAAAATTCTCCGAGCTGATAGAATGGGGTTGTTCAAGCTTCATGGGATACTTGAAGGGAAAAAGTGCACTTATGATCTTTGATAAGCATGTGAACCTAAAATATAAATTTGGGAACAGGCATTTTTGGGCAGAAGGATATTATGTAAGTACAATAGGATTGAATGAGACAACAATAAAAGAAATACATTTAAGAGCAAGAAAAACATGATATAGCATTAGATAAGTTGAGCGTGAAAGAGTATGAAGACCCCTTTAAGTAAGACATAGATCCCCTTCAGGGGAATGCAAAGGAGGCAAATACAATGAGGCTTGAACAAAGTAAAAGCCCACGCCTTCAGACGCGGATAGGTAATGAGGGCTTATAGCCATGAGCAAACCACCTGTTTGACGGATGGTCATGATTGCCTGGCATTCATCCGTTTATGATTTTTTCCTTACCGGCCATATATCCAAGGACTGTGAGCATAACGGCGAAAATCAGCAGGACTGTGATGGGAGCGGACCATGAGCCGATTTGGTCATATATTTTACCCGTTACCGTAGGGCCCACCGCAGCCAGTAGATAGCCTATTGATTGCGACAGCCCTGATAAAGCCGAAGTGTCGGCAGGGTTGGCTGTATGCAGGCCGAAAAGAATCATGGAAAAGCTGATGGTGGCTCCGGAGCAGAAGCCACAGCAGATAAGAGCGATTATGAGAGCAGCCATATTGTCGGAAAACAGCATTGCTGAAAGCCCTGTGACATAAATCACTCCCAGGCCGAGGCCTATAAATGACTGATTCCTGCTCTTACTGGCCAGAAGTGGAATTATTAGAGAGCCGGGAATTCCCAAAAGCATATATATTGAATTAAAATATCCGGCAGTTGAGGTGTCAAAGCCCTTGCTTTGCAATATGGTTGCAAACCATGCCACAAGGCAGTAAAACAGCAGTGACTGGATACCCATATACAAAGCGACGCACCAGGTCATGGAATCCTTTGTAATGGGCCGACGGCCTTCGGCATTTTCGTAGATACCCAAGTCATTTGTAAGCTGTAGATTTTTATTGGGAAGCCACAAAATAAGAGCAGCAAAGGCAAGGATAATCCATACTAATAAGGCAAATTGCCATCCGAAAGCTTTTGCAATAGGTACGCTTATGCCCCCTGAAATACCTGCGAAGACCGACATGGTGGTCGTATATGCGCTGGTCAGTATGCCGATTCGAGCCGGGAAAAAAGCCTTGATAACTGCAGGAATAAGAACATTTCCCACAGCGATACCCAGGCCGATTACAGCTGTACCGACAAACAAACCGCTGATATTTGCGAAAGAGCGCAAAATAATTCCGACAAATAAAAGGATGATTCCCGTCAGCAGCACCTTGCCGGCGCCTAGCCTGTGAGAAAAGCTGCCTATGAAAAAAGAAACTGCACTGAATGCCATAAGAGGAATGGTTGTCAACATTCCCGCCGACATATTAGATAAACTCAGGTCATCGGAAATGTACCCTATCAGGGACCCGACACCGGTAATGGGAGCTCTCAGAGCACATGAAAAAACAATGATTGCCGAAAGCAGAACAATAGCTTTTTTTGATTTCATATAGTTGTCACCTCAGCTGCATAATAAATAATCTGTGCAAAAAATTTTTGAGTAGATTATAGCATATCTTTTTGAGCCGAGCAAACCAAAAAGCATTAATGACTGCTGCGAGCTGCCAGGAATGTATGGAGATGCTGTTTTTCCCCGTACTCGTGATAATGGAAATATTCGGAGAAAACAGTGTTGGAGCCTACCTTCTTATCAGCAACTATACTGTATCCGCACGAATGGAGAACATCCATATATGAGCGCAGTGTAATAAAAGGCTTCATGGCATTTTTGTACTCCTTTGTAATATTACAGGCGGACTTAGCGCCGTCATCATAATAAGACAGACAGCCGGCAATGGAAGCGGTGTCCGAAAAATAAGGGTCGATATATTGATAAAGGGGCTTATCAAAAAAGAACGCGTAATTGTATGAGCCCAGATAATCTATCATAAGGTCGATGCACTTTTTTTTAAGCGGCAGCCTGTTTGAAGACGACACGATGTAAATAATATTGAGATTGGTTTCAAGAGCGTTTATGTGCTTGCGTATGGCTGTGACGGCGTTTCTGGAAAGGCTCATGATAACAAGCGTCGAGTTTTGTATGTATTGAGCATTGCTGTAAAGATACGGGAACACAGATGCAATATCGGGAAACAATATGACATCATGGCGCGGAATATGTGCGGATATAGCTTCATTAAGCCATGTACGCGCCTCGTAATTCAAGGAAAGATATTGCTGAGGCGCTGAAAGAAAACATTCGTAAAATATAGGCTCATGCTCAGGGGTGGTCAGATCGATAAAGTAATCATCGCAGAAGCACGGGTCAAAATCCAGGTCCGTATCCTCGTCTGCAAAGAGTATACCGTCTTCAATATGGCCGGTGTAGCCGCATGAGCAGTGAAGCCTACCGGAGCTTATGGTGTCGGCGGATATTTTCACGTTGTCCATATCAAGAGAGCCTCCGCAGTCGGGACAGGCCAGATAAGTGAGGAATCTCAAGGGCAGGCCGTTGCTGCGTGACGCTGCGGCCGGAGCATTGTTTGAGGCTACAAGAACAGCTTCTTTGGATGTTAGAGCATTAAGCTTCAAGTCAATGGTTTTAATGGTAGCCTTGGCAGCCTCTATCTGCTTGGAGAGCCGGTCCTTTTTATCCTCAAAGAGAGTCTTAAGCTCCTTATAGCGCAGGGGGTCCTTTTCATCAAAAATCCTTGAAATGTTGACAAACTGGCGCATTTCCTCAAGAGAAAAGGCAGATTCACGCAAATCTGTAAGAAGCTGCATTTCAAATTCGTTTAGTTCGCCAAAGTTATATTGCGCGCCGTTTTTCTTAGGGGTAATTAGCCCTTCTTCTATGTAGTATCTGATGGTTGAAATGGGAATATTGTATTTCTTGGAAAATTCGCCTATTTTCATTGAAAGCACCTCCCTTATATTATGAGTAATTATACCATAAAATCTTAGGTGCACTAAAGGTTTTGGAATTAAAAAAATTTTTTGACTAATTGACATTTACCGCACATGATACTTTATTTTTATAAGCAGAGAAATTATTGCAGATATATTTATCGAAAAGGAGGAAGAAATGACTGAACAAGTAGGCGGCGTATCAAGCTTGCAAAAAAACAAGTATAGCGTATTTTCCGTATTTTGTATGATTTACTGTACTGCCAGCGCGGGAGCATTCGGCGTAGAGGAAATCGTCAGCGGCTGCGGACCGGGCATGACCATATGTATCCTGATAGGTATGGCATTAGTATGGGCGTATCCCGTAGTTCTCGGTACGGCGGAGTTAGCGTCAATAATGCCGGGAGAGGGCGGATATTATTACTGGGCCAAGCATACTCTGGGAGAATTCTGGGGATATGTGATGGGAATAAACGGCGCCGTAAGCTTTTATGTATGCAGCTCCACATATGTAGTGATGTCGGTTAATTATCTGGCCACCATAATTGAAATGACTCAGATGGAAGCAACAATTATAAAACTCGTAATTATATTGATTTTTACTATCTTAAACCTGAAAGGTCTCAAGGACGTAAGTATCGTAAGCATGATATTTGCAGTATGCGTAGTAGTACTCTTTGCGGTTGTTTCTATAGTGGGCTTCTCCAACTGGAGCTATAGTCCGTTTGAGCCATTTATGCCTGAGGAGCTGGATGTTATATCCGGTATAAGCATGGGCATAGGCCTTGGTATATGGATGTACTGCGGATTCGGCGCAGTAACGCTGATGGCGGGAGAAATTTCTAATCCTCAGGTTATATCAAAGGCAATGAAGCTGGCAGTACCTGCCGCAGCCCTTACATATCTCCTTCCTACAGCTGCAGGACTTGTTTCCGTAGGACAGTGGGATATGTGGAGCCCGGGAGAAACAGGTGGTATTGGATTCCCTACAGTCCTTTCGCTGGGCTTCGGCGATGCCGGTAAGGTTATCTTCGTAGTGGTTGCCATGGTTGCTGCATTGTCAAGCTTCAATACCAACATGGCAGGAGGCTCCAGGTCCTTCTTCGTTTTGGCAGACGACAGGCTGTTCCCTAAAAAATGGATAACCAATGTGACGAAAAAGAGCGGAGTTCCGTATGTAGGCGTACTTTCAATAGCAGTTGTGACTCTGCTGATGATGCAGATAGAGTTTAAGGCGCTGGTTCTCATTCAGGTAATTCCTATTCTGGTATCGCAGGTGCTGGTATCTGTAATAATTGTAAAAGCGAGAAAAGTCATTCCTATGGATTTGAGAAAGGACTGCTATACGGTAAGCGGAGGAAAGGTAGGCTTGTTCCTTATAATTGTACTGCCGGCATTCGTAGCGGTATTAGCGTATTATATGAACGGCATGGACTACTTCCTTTACGGACAAATATTCCTGCTGCTTGTGGGAGTTACATATCCTATAGCAAAGATTGGACTGGGCGGATATTCAGAAAGGAATCCTGAGCTTTTCCCTAAAAATCCGGATACAAAACTGGCGTATGGCGATTTGTACCGTATTGCAAAATATATGGCTGTAATAGGTGTCGTATCAGTAGTGGGATATTTCTACTTTGGCTTTATGGAAGGCGATTGGGGACCTGCTTATTATGCTGAAATGTATGGCAGCGGACTTTTGAGCAGCTTTGATGCTATGAGAATGGCGCTGATGTCCGGAGGAATAGCATGTATCGTTATTGCAGTTGTGCTCTGTGTTGTGGCAAGAAAAAAGGATAAGAAAATAGCGATGCCGACAAAGATTACGGTTTCTGTAGGAAAACATCAGGATGAAGGCTGAAAAGTGAAAGAAAGAAGGTATTGAAGTTATGGACAAGATATTGATAAACGGCGCTGTTTACACAATGGACAGCGCTAATCCGAAGGCTGAAGCAGTTGCTATTAAAGATAATATTATAAAGGCAGTAGGAAGCAGCGATAAACTTTTAAAGCTTAAAACGAGAAATACGGAAGTTATAGATATGAAAGGCGCCATGGTGCTGCCGGGACTGATAGATGCTCACTGCCATCCGGCGATGACAGCATTTTTTAAGGGGGCTGTACAGTTTGATGAAGAAATGTCTTTGGAAGAAGTACTTGAGACTCTTAAAAAAGCTGTAAAGGCTAATCCAGATAAAGACTCATATGTAGGTATGGGGTATAATGAGTTTATATTTGAAAATCTGGAGTATTCGGTTGATCTGTTGGATGAAATATGCCCGGATAAGCCTGTAATATTGATGGGAAGCGGATTCCACGCATGCTGGGTAAACTCAAAAACTTTTGAGCTGGCACAGATAACTGAAGCGACGCCGGACCCAGTTCCGGGATATCAGTATTTTGGACGTGATAAAAACGGAAAACTAACGGGCCATGTAGTAGAGTGCGAGCCGGAAAATATGATTTTCCGAAAGGTAAATTTCTTTGACAGAGATATATTGGAAAAATCCTATGAAGAGATGTCGGAGGAGTTCTCCAGAGTCGGCGTGACTTCCTTTGCAGGCTGCGGAAATTATGACTGGATGGGAGAAGACGCATATGCGATTCCTGCAAGGATGACAGGCAGTGGAAGGCTTGGACAGAGATTTTTTGAATGTACTTTTGTGGAAACAGCGGATCGTGCGGAACCTGCCCTTGAAGAATTGATAAGATTAAGCAAGATATATGATAATGATAAGTTCAGAGTTAATACTTATAAAGTGATCTTAGACGGAACCTTTGAAACTAAGTCCGCTAGCGTTTCTTATAAATATGTAGACGGATACGAGCCTGTTAAGCCTATACTTGAAGGTGAAGCTATAAAAAGAATGTATGAAAAAGTTGCCAGTTATGGTTTTGATATACATACACATGCTATCGGCGACCGTGCAGCCCGGGCTATGATAGATGGAGCTGAAGCTGTGAGAGCAGCAGGCTTTGATGATATAAGACTTACTAATGCACACACTCAGTATGTGGCTAAAGAGGATAGAAAAAAATTCGGCGAACTTAATATCATTGCCAACACATCAGGAGGATGGCACTATTGGTATCCCGGAATTGAAGAAATTATGGGGCCGATACATAAAGAGGAGTTCATGCTCAAGGAAATAATGGACGGTGGAGCCATAATGACCATGGGAAGCGACCGGCCTGCTGATGAAGTGGGATATGACCCGAGAACAGCAATAGCTACAGCAATGACAAGACGATATGCAGGATTTTTCCACGACCCTAAAATGCTGATTCTTGAGCCTGAGAATCAAAAGCTTTCTCTGCAGTCCTGCCTTGAAGCCTATACGGTGAACGCAGCATATCAGCTGCACATGGAAAATAAGTTGGGTCAGCTTAAGGAAGGTGCCTATGCGGACATTACTGTCTTTGAAAAAGATATGTTCAAGATAGAACCGGAAGAAATATTAAACGATAAAGTTATTATGACCATATTCGATGGAAGAGTAGTGTATAGAGATAATTAGAGGTTTCTAAAATTTATACGGCAAAATGGCAATTTTTATTAAAATTGATTAAAATCCTACTATTAGTTTCAGGCAAAATAATAACTACCGGCCTTAGCCGGTAGTTATTATTTACAGAGAATTTGCTCGGCCAATGTCATCTCCTGTTTCAGCAGACTTTCCAGAATGCTGAAAGCTTCACTATAGGCGATGTTATTTCTTTGATCAAGAGCAGCTTTATAAAAACCATTTTTAACTGCTATCCATTTTCTGTAGTATTCTTTATCTTGAAATAAAGAAAGTGCGTGCGAGTTAATATATTTTTTTTCAAGAAAATGGCGATACAAATAACGACCGGTTAGCAGTGCGTCTGTGAATTTGGCCGGCAGCAGCGCAGTTTCTTCATTTTCAGACACCCATATGTCAGCCTGCATGCGAAAGTTGTTTAAAGTTTTGGGGTGATTTTTTATTACTTCCTTTGCCTGATCAAACGGGGCTGACTTATATCCCGGAGGATACTTTTCAGATGTTTTCATTTTGACCGGAATAAGGGCGTAGGAGTTTGAAACAAGAGATTTAGAAGGATATTTTTTATTATGGAATCCATAAGTGGGATCAAAACAGAGTTGCTGATCTGACAATGTTTTTTTAGTTATAAAATAATGAGGTCCGTGCTGGATTTGATACAGTGGATTCCATGGTATAAGGAAGGCATCCATTCCAATGATAACAAATTTTCCATTGATGGTATTTGACCATTCTGAATCTTTTTCTTTTTGGGAAACACAAGGCTGCTTTAATTTCATTCCCATCTTTTCCAACATTTCCGGCAGTTTGCGTGTGAGGAATACGGAACAGATCGGGTCGTATCTGAAATCGCTTTCAGACCAGAGATGAGAAAATGCATATTCATAGTTTAGACCGAAATTACCGGCTAATGTTATCATACAGTCATGATAACAGTTAAGTCCATGAAAATGTATGAGATTCACCGGATCATCACTCCTTACTGCGTTTGGTTTTGCCTGTGGATGTTTTCTCTAAAGTTTTTGTAAGTCTGATGTGTTGTGGTCTTTTATAATCTGCCAGATGTTCTTCGCACCATCTATAAATCATTTCTGTGGTGATCTCAGGCCCGGAAGGGATAATATCGGCGCATACTGTCTCGGTTCCCGGTTTATCTGTCTGGTAGTAAATAAGACAGTCTTTTACCAGTGCACTGTTTAACAGCCGAGTCTCTATTTCTTCAGGAAAAACATTAAATCCTCGAACAAGGATCATATTCTTTTTTCTTCCGCAGATATAGAGATATCCGTCTTTGTCAAAATAACCTATATCCCCGGTATGGAGCCATCCATTATGCAAGACTTCATCAGTGGCTTCCCTATTATTATAGTAGCCTATCATGATATTTGGACCCCGCGCAATTATTTCGCCTAGCTTGTCAGGTTCACCTGTAGTTCCTTCTTCTGTTTTTAATAAAACCTCAATTCCCGGAAGAGGCAGCCCTACAGAAGCAAGTTTGTCAGCAGGCAGACCCTGAAAAGGCTGTGCTATGAGAGGAGAGGCCTCGGTCATTCCGTACCCTGACCAGAAACGTATTTGTGGGAATGCAGCACTGAGTCTTTCTAAAGTACCTTCCGGAGCTTTACTTCCTCCAAAACCGAAATATCTTAAAGTAGAAATATCATAAGGAATGGGACGGCCTAAAGTCTGATCCATCAATACGGCAGCAAGAGTTCCGCCGTCATAATGACTGATGGAGTGCTCTTGTGCTGACCGATAGAGTTTATCCAGTGTAAAATTATTGGCCATTGGGAGAAGAGGAAAGCCTCGAATAATACATGAGAATGTAATAAGCAGGCCATATATGCCAAATAGAGGTGTTCCTAAGGCATAACGCGGATCAGGATCCTGATATTTTTCATAACCCATGTGTTCCAGATAAGCATGGACTGTAAAGGCTATATTACGTTCAGAAAGCTGAACTAATTTTACTTTTCCTGTAGTTCCCGATGATGACAGCAGAAGCATAGGTGTATCAGGGTCGACAGTTTTTATTTCGGATGATGTTTGTGGCATATTATAAAAGCAGTTTACGGAAACAATCTGAGGAGGGGTAATGCAAAGCGATATGGCATTCTGGCATTTCTGTTTTAAGTTTTCTGAGGTGAGAATCAGTTGTACGGGAACATAACAGAGCAGGTCGGATAGTTCATCTGAGCTTAAGCGGTCGTTTAATGGAAATGCTGTCCAACCTGCTTGTAGAACAGCGAAGAGAGATGCGAGAAAATCTGTTTCATCGGACATAAAGATAGCTGCAATATGTTGATTTGACGTGTCCGGGAAAACGGTCTGCAGTTTTGCGGCACGAAGTGCGAGTTCTTTGTAAGAGACAGACTCTTGATCTCCCAGAAGTGCAGCGATATCCTGATCCTTTCTTTTGTATAAAGCGTCTCTTATCATAACTACTCCCTTCTTATTTTTTCTTCGACAAGTTCAATCATTTGCCCGACAACTAAACAGCGACCCATTTCAGGCAGTCCGATGGTAACATTAAAATGATTTTCTACAGCCATCAAAAGACTGACATATGAGAGAGAATCAAAATGCAGGTCTTTATACAGATGGGTTGTTTCTGTAACAGAGGAAGATAACTTAGTTTTACTTTTTATAAGAGTTAAGATTTCATTTTTTATAGACATTATATTACTCCTTTTTTAGAACAGGGGCTGTCGATATTGATTAAATAGTTTCGATAGCCCCATGTTATAGTGTTATTCGATAAAAATACCGCCACTGATAGATCCGGTCATATTTTGTTCTGTCGTTGTCCCTTCTGCCGTGATTCCCATAATAATAGCTATTAAGGTGCCGGAGGAGAGTGGGATATTCAATCCTGTTGAATTTGCTCTTCGAATGGTATATTTAGGGATTTCTGCTCCGGAAACATAAGGTGGAAAGTATACAATACTATTTGGTATGATTGTGAAAATTAAACTGTTATTGTCTCCTGTAGCTAAACACATGAAGGGCCGTATGGTGACCCCTGCATCTAATGATAAAGATTCCCGGTTGGCAAATACACCATAAAAATTTTGTAGTGTACCGTCAAAAGGCATTACAAAAGAGGCTGGATAGGATCTGTCTTCTCTTATAGTAATTACTCCTGAAGTCCATTCTCCGGGATCAAGATACATTTGGTAACCGTTTTCATTGCCAAAACCTACATAGGCTATTCGATATGGGTCTCCAGCCGTATCGGTACTCAGCTGTGCGCCTGTAGAATTGCTGTTTGATAAAGAAAAAGGTATTGTCGCTGCTGTGGGCCCTCTTTCGCCTTGAGGTCCAGTGAGGCCTGCTTCGCCTTGGGGGCCGGCAGGCCCTATTTCACCTTGAATTCATGTAGGTCCTGTTTCGCCCTGAGGCCCAGTAGGTCCTGTTTCACCCTGAGGTCCGGCAGGCCCTATTTCACCTTGAGGTCCGGCAGGTCCTGCTTCACCTTGAGCTCCGGCAAATCCCCTTTCACCTTGAGGTCCGGCAGGCCCTGCTTCACCTTGAGGTCCGGCGGGTCCTCTTTCACCTTGAGGTCCGGCAGGCCCTGCTTCGCCTTGAAGTCCGGCAGGCCCTCTTTCACCCTGAGGTCCGGCGGGCCCTCTTTCGCCCTGAGGTCCGGCAGGCCCTGCTTCACCTTGAGGTCCGGCGGGTCCTCTTTCACCTT
>NZ_JBKTXS010000041.1:0-15161 GCF_046951855.1 Lentihominibacter sp.
GATATGTTTTGTCCGTATACGCCTTTGAAATAATTTTTTAAACTTGTTTCACTGACAGAAAACTCGTTGGCAAGCACACGTATAGGAAGATGTTTTCTTAGATCCGATGTTAAAATCTGATGTGCTTTTTTTGCTATTTCTACTTGCGTTTTTGTATAAAAACCTCGCCGTTTTGAGGTGTGGGACTGGGATATCAGCATATAGTAAAGCAGCTCAAAAAGATATAACTTCATATGAAAATAGGAACTTTCTTCTGAAAACTTCCATAGTTTTGTTAATATATTTCTTTCTGTATCATCTGTTTCGCATATATAAGTATTTTTTTTCTCTATATATTTTCTTTGCAGTTTCCATAAATCTATATCAAATGCTTCCAATATTTCCTTGCATGAAACAGTAAAAGTATCAAGATCAAAATATACTTTCAGACCTCTGTATTTTCCGGTGGGAAAAATATATTTATTTTGAGCTGACTGACAGCTTATACAGTATTCTTTTTCCTGGAGATAGACATAGGTATTGTCATCAAGAAGCAGTTCACATCTTCCGAAGAGACAGTAATTGAGAAGAAGAGGATGAAATTTCTGATTGGATTCTGATTCAGGCCAGATGAACGTATCTGCGTATACGAGTGCAATGGTAAGTCCGGGAAAGATGGTATGGAAAATCATTTTTCCGTTTCCCTCTGAATGATTAAGAAGCAATTTTCTGCTGTTCGGGCTGTTTTTAAGAGTAACTCCGGGGAGTTTATCGCTGTTTTCAAGTATATTATTGAGCATATCATTCAAATTGGTTCACCTCTTTTAAAAGAATATCTTTCATTATAGTCAAGATAGAATTTTTGGTCAATCTTAATCTGATAATATGGAAAACTGAGTGCTATTTGGAGTCAAATAACTGATATGAGCATAGACGTATATGGCTATCTATAATATTATGATTTTTAGAGTTAGCTTGATCTAATTAAATTAAAAGAATTATGTCGGGAGGAATTTTAAAATGAACAAGTTACAGGGAAAGGATTTTATTAATATTGGTATTTTCACTGCAATATACTTTATAGTTATTTTTGCAGCCGCATCTATAGGATTTATACCGATTTTTATTCCTCTCATCAGTGTCATAGTACCGCTGGTGGGAGGAATCCCAATGATGCTTTTCTTTTCAAAGATAAGAAAATTTGGTATGATCACTGTCAGCGGTCTGCTATTGGGCATAATCATGTTGATTACAGGCATGGGATATTGGTGTATTCTTACAGGAATTGTTTTTGGTCTTCTGTCTGATCTTGCGCTTAAAGCCTGTGGATATAAAAATTATAAAAGGGAGATTCTGACTCATGGCCTTTTTTCTATGTGGGTTATAGGAGCATTTATACCTATAGTAGTCACAAGAGCAGACTATTATCAGAATCTATTGCCTGGATATGGAGAGGAGTATGCTGATACTCTCATGAGTTATATGCCTGACTGGATATTGCCGGTTCTTCTTGCTGCATCTTTTATAAGCGGTATAGCGGGAGGAATAATAGGTTATAGGATATTCAAAAAACATTTTGAGAGAGCAGGTATAGCGTGATGGCAAAAGAACTTCTGGCAAGCTGCAGAGATGGCAGCAGTATTATTTTAGATCCCAGAACTAAATTGGCAGTACTCATAACTATTTCAATATTTATTCTGGGAGGATCATATGAGGGAATAATGCAGTATTACATAATAATTTTAGCATTTATACCGCTGATTTTACTGCTGTCATCTGGCAAACGCAAGGCTTCGGTCATATATATAGTTATATTCGGAGGAAGTCTGTGTCTTGAGTTGTTTATTTTATCCATGCTGCCAAGTCCGGTAAATTATATAGCTGTTACCATCACTGGGATACTACTCAGGTTTGCTCCGGGAATTGTTATGGGGTATTTATTAGTAACTGATACCACTGTAAGTGAGTTCATGGACGCTATGGATAAGTTACATATGCCTCGGTTTATTACGATGCCTATGTCGGTGATGTTCCGTTTCTTTCCCACAGTAGCGGAAGAATGGAGCTGTATCGGAGATGCCATGAAAATGAGAGGTATCGGTTTGGGATACAGACGGGCAGGGCATATACTGGAATATCGACTTGTTCCTATGATGATCTGTTCGGTTAGGATCGGTGAGGAACTCAGTGCAGCTGCTCTCACACGAGGTTTGGGAGGCCCTATAAAGAGAACTAATGTCTGCGATATAGGATTTCATATACAAGATATTTTTATTCTTTTTGTTTGCGCAGGTGCTTATGTTGCTCAGATATATGTTCTGATTACAAGGGGGTAAAAATAATGATAGAGTGCAAAAAGCTTTCTTTTTCTTATCTGGCGGGAGGCGGTAAGAAAAAATATGAGACTATAAAAAATGTGTCCTGCCGAATTAAAGAGGGGTCCTTTGTACTTCTATGTGGTGTTTCCGGTTGTGGAAAAACGACACTTACAAGGATCTTCAATGGATTGATTCCCCATTATCATGAAGGGAAATTGGAGGGAGATGCATATATTGAAGGGAAAAATACAAAAAGATTATCATTATTTGATATATCTCTTAAAGTAGGTTCTGTTTTTCAAAATCCCAGATCTCAGTTTTTTAATGTAGATACTACCAGTGAAGTAGCTTTTGGACCTGAAAATCATGGTATGTCCGAATCCAAAATAAAACAGAGAGTTCAGCAGGTGTGCAGCCAGCTTGATATAGAAGATTTGATGGATCGAAGTATTTTTTCTCTTTCCGGTGGAGAAAAACAAAAGATTGCCTGTGGCTCGGCTGCAGCAATAGATCCTGATATTTATGTTCTTGACGAGCCTTCTTCCAATCTTGATTCATGTGCTGTATCTGACTTGCGGAGATTGCTTGAAATTCTTAAATCTTGCGGAAAAACAGTAATTATTTCTGAACATCGTCTTTATTATCTGGCAGATCTCATTGACAGAGTTATTTATATGAAGGATGGTAAGATAGAGGGGGATTATACAGCGCAGGAGTTTAAGGCCATGCCGGAAAGTCAACGAGAAGTTATGGGGCTGCGGCCTTTAGATCTTGATGTTTTGAAAGATACAGAACATGGAATAAAAGCTGAAGCATTTTCACGCTGGGTGATAAGTGATATGACTTTTTCTTATAAATATCGGCCCGGAATTCTGCAAATAGGAAAGTCGATATTGCCAGCAGGAAAAGTTACAGCTGTTATAGGAGACAATGGAGCAGGAAAATCCACGTTTTCGAGATGTCTATGTGGCTTAGAAAAAAGTTGCCGGGGTACTGTTGAGTATGATGGTCATGTTTATAGTGCAAAGGAACGGCTGAACATTTGTTATATGGTTATGCAGGATGTCAATCATCAGCTTTTTACAGAAAATGTAGAAGAAGAAATTCTTTTGAGCATGAAAAATAAAAACAAAAAGCAGATTGAAAGGCTGCTGGAAGATATGGATTTGACAGAGCTTTCAGAGTGTCATCCCATGGGATTGTCGGGAGGACAGAAGCAGCGTGTGGCTATAGCTTCAGCTATAGCATCAGAAAAGCCTCTTATAATATTTGATGAGCCGACAAGCGGTCTTGATCTTTTTCATATGAGAAAAGTAGCAAATGTTGTAAATGAGATTGCAGATCAGGGGAGAACAGTTCTTGTAGTCACCCATGATCCGGAATTTATCCTTCGGTGCTGTGATCATGTGATCCATCTTTCAGCAGGCAGAGTATATGAGAGTTATCCGCTGAGAGACAGAAGGGACAGGATCCGTCTTTTGGATTTCTTCATGCTCAAATAAAAAAAGCCATATAAGGGTTAATTTCCTTATATGGCTTTTTTGGGTTTTGAAATTATTCCAGCTCGAAAGCTCCTGTATAGAGCTGGTAATATGTGCCTTTTTGAGCGATTAGTTCATCATGATTTCCTCGTTCGATGATACGTCCGTGGTCAAGAACCATTATGGCGTCACTGTTGCGGACGGTAGATAGTCTGTGGGCTATGACAAATACGGTTCGCCCTTTCATAAGATTATCCATACCTTCCTGAACAAGAGCTTCGGTTCTTGTATCTATTGAGCTTGTGGCTTCATCTAATATCATTGCGGGTGGATCCGCCACAGCTGCTCTGGCAATGGATATCAGCTGACGCTGTCCCTGAGAAAGGCTGGAGCCGTTTCCTGTAAGAACAGTATCATATCCGTCGGGAAGTCGAGTGATGAAATCATCAGCATTGGCAAGTTTTGCAGCTGCTATACATTCTTCATCTGTTGCATCCAGTTTTCCGTAACGTATATTTTCCATGACTGTTCCGGTAAAAAGATTTACATCTTGCAGTACAACACCCAGAGAACGCCTCAGATCAGGCTTTCGTATTTTTGTTATATTAATACCATCGTAGCGTATTTTTCCGTCAGGAATGTCATAAAATCTATTGATTAGATTAGTTATGGTAGTCTTTCCTGCACCTGTGGCTCCTACAAAAGCAATTTTTTGTCCCGGTTTTGCGTAAAGACTTATGTCGTGAAGTACGGTTTTTTCAGGTACATATCCGAAATCTACATGTTCCATGCGGATATCCCCCTTAAGTTCGGTGTAAGTAACTGTACCGTCTGAGGAATGTGGATGTCTCCAAGCCCATAAGCCTGTCGCATGATCTGTTTCTGTGATCTGACCTTCAGAATTTTTTTCTGCTTTGACCAGTGTGACATATCCATGGTCTTCTTCCGGTTTCTGATCCATGAGTTCAAAAACTCTTCCGGCTCCGGCTATTCCCATGGCAACTAAGGAAACCTGCATTGATACCTGACCGATGGTCTGGGATAGCTGCCTTGCCATGCTCAGAAAAGAGATGATGATTCCCGCCGTGATCAGATCCGTTCCTGTAAGGCTGATATTTACGGCTTTTTCAAATACCATGATTCCTCCTATACCGGCGATGAATACATACATGAGATTACCGATATTCCCGAGGGTAGGCATAAGTACGTTTCCCATTTTATTTGCTCTTTGGCTGTCTGAAAAAAGCTGTTCATTGAGCTTAATGAAGCCTTTTTTGCTTTCTTCTTCATGGCAGAATACTTTGATGACTTTCTGGCCATTCATCATTTCTTCTATATAGCCTTCTTCTTTGGCAAGAGCTTTTTGTTGTTTCATCATGTATTTTGAACTTTCTCCGCCGAGCTTTTTTGTGACAGTAAGCATTATGATCATGAAAAAGATTACGATTAAAGTCAGCCATATACTGAAATAAATCATCATGAAGATAATAGCTATAACTGTAAGGGAAGACTGTAGCATCAGAGGCAAACTCTGTCCGATAAGCTGACGGATTGCGTCGGTATCGTTGGTATAGGTACTCATGATATCTCCGTGTATATGAGTATCAAAATAACGGAGAGGGAGGGTCTGCATTCTGTCAAACATGTCATTTCTCATGTGTTTTAGTGTTCCTTGAGTAACTGTTGCCATGAGGCGTGTGTATATCAAGGCTGCAGCTACGCCGCATGCATAAAATGCCGCCATAGTGCCAAGAAGAGAAATAAGTTTAGGCCATACGGCTTCGAGTCCTGATGTAATACCCGGAGTTATACATTCGTCGATGAGTCTCTGCAGAAATACTGTTGCGACTACAGAAGCGCAGGCACTTATTATGATGCAGATACATACTATTGTAAGGCGCAGTTTAAAATGAGAAAACAGATAGCCTATAAGTCTTCTGAAATTTCCTTTGCTCCTTTTTTCCTTTGTTCTGCTCATTTATTCCACCTCCTTGCTGCGTGTCTGAGAGTCATATACTTCCCGGTAAATGCCGTCGGCAGCCAACAATTGACGGTGAGTGCCTTGCTGAGCTATACGACCTCCGTCCATGACGATAATTTTATCTGCATCTTCTACTGAAGAAACACGCTGGGCGATAATTATCTTTGTTGTGTCAGGTATTTCTTCACTCATTGCTTTTCTTATCAAGGCATCTGTTTTTGTATCGACTGCTGAAGTGGAGTCGTCAAGGATAAGAATTTTAGGTTTTTTTAACAGGGCTCTTGCAATGCATAACCTTTGTTTCTGTCCGCCGGATACGTTTGTTCCGCCTTGTTCTATGAAAGTATCATATTTTTTCGGAAACTGCTGTATGAACTCATCTGCCTGTGCCAGTCTGCATACACGAATCAGTTCCTCCTCATCAGCATCTTTTTTTCCCCAACGAAGATTTTCTTTAATAGTGCCGGAGAAAAGTACATTTTTCTGGAGAACCACCGCAACTTCATTACGAAGGGCTTCAAGGTCATACTTGCGAACATCTATTCCTCCTACTTTAACACTTCCTTCCGTCACATCATAAAGACGAGAGATAAGCTGTATTAAAGTGGTTTTAGCTGAACCTGTTCCGCCTATTATGCCTATAGTTTCTCCCGGATTAATAGTAAGGTTTATATTTGAAAGAGCTTTCTTTTTACTGGCTTTAGAATAACAGAAAGAAACATTTTCAAAATCTATTTTTCCGTTTTTTACTTTTCTGATACCGTTTTCCGGTGATTGTAGACTGCTTTCCTGTGTTAGGACTTCAGCAATACGATTTGCTGATTCTTCAGCCATTATAGTCATGACGAAAACCATAGATAATACCATCATGGCAGCCAGTATTTGCACTCCATAGCTTATGAGAGAAGAAAGCTCTCCTGTTGTCAAGCTGACAGCGCCTGTTCCGATAATGATCCTTGCTCCGAAATAACTGATGAGAAGCATGGACATATAGATACAGAACATCATGACAGGATTGTTGAAAGCTAATATTTTTTCAGCTCGAGT
The DNA here is from genome assembly GCF_046951855.1 of Lentihominibacter sp. Classification (NCBI taxonomy): domain Bacteria; kingdom Bacillati; phylum Bacillota; class Clostridia; order Peptostreptococcales; family Anaerovoracaceae; genus Lentihominibacter; species Lentihominibacter sp. Next base: position 6,807 of record NZ_JBKTXS010000041.1, read on the forward strand.
AAAATCTTTTCGCACATCTTCAGAAGCCTTTCCGAATTTTTTCGCTTCATAATCTTCCCGTACAAAAGATTTGACAACTCTTATACCGGCTATATTTTCCTGAACAGAATTGTTCATGGCATCGTACTTTTTGAAAATTCTCTTAAAAATAGGATGTACGTAGAGAACTATTCCAAAGAGCGCTATACCAAGTACAGGTATAGTAACAAGAAAAATACATGCCATTTTTACATTGATGGTCATACTCATGATGACAGAAAAAATCATCATAAGAGGTGTCCGTATAGCGGCACGGATTATCATCTGATAGGCATTCTGGACATTTGTGACATCTGTTGTCATTCTTGTGACCAAAGATGATGTGGAGAATTTATCCATATCAGCAAAGGCAAAATCCTGTATCTTAAAATACATATCCTGTCGCAGATTTTTGGCAAACCCACAGGAAGCTGTAGCCGCTTCACGGCCGGCAAGAACGCCGAAAAGCAGGGAAAACATTGCCATTATGACCAACATGAGTCCGTATTTTAAAATAGGTGTCATAGAATTACCACTCATGGAATCTATGACCATTGCCATTACCAGAGGCAAAAAACATTCTATAATAACTTCTACTGTCACTAACAGCGGAGAAGCAAGAGAAGCTTTTTTGTATTGCCGGACACTTTTCAGTAAAGTTTTTATCATAATCTCACTCCTTTTTTGTTTTGTAGCGCGCTACACTTTGAGGCGTAAAAGAGAGGACAAGTCCTTGCAAACTTATGTCCTCTGTGTTTTTTACATATGATAGATTTTCGTTTGAGGTTTTTCCGTAATTTACTATGAAGGAAAAAGTCATTCTATATTTTTATAAAGACGTTTTAGCATTTCACGGAGAGTTTGAAGCTCCTGGCTGGAAAATCCTTCCGTAAGCTGTTTTTCTGTCTCACGGATTCTGGCATCGTGCCATTTTCTGTGTTTTAAAGCTCGTTCTGTGCCGCATACAAGTTTATTTCTCCGATCATCGGGATCTACATGGCAGTTTACGTATCCGCTTTTTTCAAGGCGTCTTACAATTCCTACAATTGTAGGGTGGGAGACTTTGAGTTCTTTCTCAATTTCTTTTTGTGTGACTTGTCCTCCATGTTTCCATATGATTTTCAATACGCGAACCTGAGAATATGTAAGTTCGCTTTTGCTGAATGTAGCATTTGCCCTTGTATGCAGTTTTGATTCAAGCTGCTTTAGCATATGTCCGATGTCAGTATCTTTCACTTTTTTCACCTTCAATCTGTAGCTTGTTACAGATTATAGTAAGAATTTGGATAATTGTCAAGAAAAAGATTTTATAACGGTGGTAAATAATTAAGAATTAGCACTCAGTGGTTGACAGTGCTAAATATAAGGGTATAATACCTTAATAAAGGAGGTTGGTTTTTATGAACAGAACTTTTTCAAAAGTTATGTGGATGATAGCAGGTATATTTCTTATAATAGCAGGTATCATTTGCTTGAGAAGTCCGTCGGCAGGGCTGTCAGCGATTTCTCTTCTTCTTGGGAGTTTTCTGCTTGTTTCAGGAATTATAGACATTATGGTGTTTGCCAGAGGACATAATATAATGTATGGAGCAGGGTGGTTTCTCGCAGATGGGATTCTGACCGTTATCATGGCTTTGTTTATCTTGTTTAATCAGACATTTGTTACACTGACTCTTCCTTTTATTTTCGGGATGTGGATGCTTTTTTCAGGTATTACGAGATTCGTACAGTCTTTTGAACTCAGACGCATGGCTGTAGATGGCTGGGGATGGTTTACTGTTTTGGGAACGGTTCTGGCTTTGGCGGGAATTCTATCCTTTATTGCGCCTGTAATCAGCTTTATAGCAATAAATCTGATGTTGGGGATATTTCTCATATTGCGGGGTATTTCTTCCATTATCCATGCCATTTTTTCGGGACATCTTTTTATGTAAAAGAGAAGTTGTGTAATATAAAAAAGAAGAGACGCTTTAAGCGTCTCTTCTTTTTATATATTTACTGAAGTTATTATTTTTGTTTTGCTAATTTAACCTCTTTTGCAAAGAACATTAGAATAATGTAAATGATTGTTACAGCTATGAGCGCAGCCATCAACATATGATGATTTGTTCCGAAAAGGCTTGAAGCCCCGAGGAAAATCACTCCGGCAACATTACCTGCAAACATAAGGAGTCCTTCTGAAGTACCTTCCGAAGTCGGATAGCAGGATTCTGCAGCAAAAGTCAGAGTGAGCGGAGCACCTCCTACAATAAAGAATCCGTAGAGAGCTGCGGCTACAGCCATTCCGCTGAAACCTTTCAGTACTAAGAAAAGGGCGAGACCTATACAGCCTATAATGCTTACTGCAATCATATACGGCAGTCGTCTGTGGTGCTTATCTTTATCAGAGATCAGGGACAGGATAAGGCTTCCGACTATTCCTATACCTAAGATTATAACACCTATAATTCCCACTTGAGTTGCGTCAACACCTTCATTTGTCAGAGTTCTTAAAATAGGCTCGATCATAGTGAAGAAGGTATTGAAGATCCCGAACATGCAGAAGAAAATCAATAATGCCAGAATGAAATTTTTCTTCTTTAATGCAAACTTTATACCTTCTTTAAAGTCAGAACGCATAGCTTGTTCTTCAGGACAGGGAGGTGTAGGCGGTTTTTCTTTTACGAAGATGAGGAATAAGACTGCAGCGACAGCTCCGATGATACCGTATGTAAGAAGCATTTCTTTTATTGTCATTCCCGATTCCAAAAGAACCGGTGTCAATAGAAGACCAACACACATTCCCAAATAACTGCACAGAAGTCCGACGCTGTTGGCTGTAGCACGTTCTTTTTCAGGGAACCATTTACCTGCAACAAGACCCGGTGAGTTCAGCAGGAATGGCTGAGCGATAGCGAATCCGAAGGTAATGATAAGAACCAGTGTGTAGTTATCTCCGAAAAATCCTCTCAGCAGAGCACAGACTCCTGTGAGAACAACTCCGAAACCAACTGCTTTTTTGAATCCGAATTTTTCGAATGCAGCAAGAGATGGGATAGAAACGATAATCATACCTGCCATAAATATGATTGACAGAAGACTGATTGCACTTTCTCCTTCTGTTGCGTTGGTAAACCCATAATACTTCCATGAATCTGTCGTAATCGAAAAGAATGTAGTCCACATCAACTGAATAATGCCTGTACATAATCCGTAAATCCCCAATACTACCCATCGGTACCCATAGACCTGATAATTTTGTTCTTTCATTAGTTTTAACCATCCTTTCCGGCTGTAAGCCGTTCTGTTTTACTTGTTTGTCGTTTTGTTACTAATGATGCGATCTTTTCTTTTATTGACAGATATCGTTTTCGGTTCAGTTGTTTCAGCGTCTGCTGTATCTCATATACGCAAACGGATTAAAACGTTTGAGTATTGATTTTAATTATACGTTGCTGTAAAAATAGTGTCAAGTCTAACAATTCTGTTTAATCCTTTTTTTGTAAATAATAAAAAATTTAAAAAATATTAGCACTCACCTCTTGTTATTACAGCGTAGCTTTTGTCTTAGTTCATAGAGTGCCGTAAAGTGCCTATTTACAGGCTTTTCACGGGTTTTATGAATTTATCACATTTCATCAAAAATCGTCAATATACAAAAAATTGGTGTCAAAATTGGTGTCAAATAACCTTAATTTGAGATTTTGATGAGCAACACATCAGTATAAAAAATTGAATATTTTATAGATTATGGAACGCCTAAAATGACGTTCCTTTTCTATTTCCAGCCGTTCTTATTGGACGGCTATTTTATTACCCAAAATGAAAGGAGCATTAGATTTATGAAAAAGACATGGAAACGATTGTGTACGGGCTTCTTAGCTCTTGCAACTGTCGTTACTGCTTTACCGACTACACCCGTTCATGCAGAAAGTAAGCAATACTGGACGGAAAGTGCAGAGCGTGTCGGTATCATTGAAAAAGTAATGAATGACGGTTCTATCGGTTCGACATTCAATGAGGGCTATATGAAAGTCGAGGGCGAAACTGCCTATTGTATTGACATCAATACAGATTTTAAGAATGGCTACAAGACCAGAGCTGACGCAAGCTCACGCATGAGTGCCGACCAGATTTCAGATGTGGCGTTATCCTTAGAGTATGTCAAACAGTATGGCGAAGCTCACAAGGAATTGAACTATAAACAAGTCTATCTGTTGGAACAATGTGTAGTCTGGCAGAGATTGAGCGTACATCTTGGCTGGCAATGTGATAACGTGCGAGCTTCTTATGATGAAATTCCAAAGGCAACGCAGGACGAAGTTTTCTCTGGTGCAAGAGCCTTTGTCAAAGAAAATAAAGGACGCTATGAATGTGGCGGTTATATCTACTCTGGCGAGGGGCAGGAATTAGGACAATTCTGGGCGAAACTGAATGTCGGAAATGCGAAACTGCAAAAGACTTCCAGTAATACCAGCATTACAGACGGTAACGGGAATTACTCTATCGCTGGTGCAACATACGGTGTCTTTGCTGATAAGGACTGCACGAAACAGCTTGCCACCCTTACGACTGATGAAAACGGAAATACAGATGTTGTAGAGGTAAAAGCAGGCACAGTCTATATCAAGGAATTATCCGCACCAGCAGGATATAAAGTAGATAAAACTGTATATTCCTTAAAGATTGAAGCTGGAAAGACAGCGACATTGAACGTATCTGATACGCCAAAAGTAACGGACACTTTGATTGAGCTTTTCAAGATTGACATGGAAACACAGAAAGACAATCCGCAAGGGAACGCTTCTTTAGCAGGTGCGGAATTTACATGGAAGTATTATGCAGGCTTCTATAACAAAGACAATCTCCCTGCCGAAGCTACTCGTACATGGGTTACAAAGACAATCGCTGAAACAGACAGCGACGGGACAACCCACTACATCACAAAATTAGCGGACGCATACAAGGTATCTGGCGACAGCTTCTATATGCAGGACGGCAAGGCGGTTCTTCCACTTGGGACGCTAACCATAGAAGAAACAAAAGCTCCAAACGGCTACTTATTAGAGGGTGCATATATGCAGGCTGGCGATAAGTCCGAACAGATAAAGGGCTTATATGTAACACAGATTACCGAGGACGGCGACCTTGCCGTATTATCTGGAAGTAACCAGTTTTCCGTATCAGACAAGGTTATCCGTGGCGGTGTCAAAATTCAGAAACGAGATTTAGAAACGGGCGATACAAAGCCACAAGGAAGTGCCACTTTGAAAGATACTGCTTTTGACATCATTTCCTTAAATGATAATTCTGTTTTGGTTGAGGGCAAGCTATACAAGAAAAATGAAGTGGTAAAGACAATTCGTACCGATATTGAGGGTGTCGCTTCTACTTCTGCCGACCTTTTACCTTATGGAAAGTTTCGTATCGTTGAAAGTGAAGCTCCAAACGGATATTTGACTGACGGTGCAAAACCGATTGATTTTACAATCACAGAAAATGGAAAAATTGTGGACTTAACCGACAAAGCCCATTCTATCTACAATCAGATTAAGCGTGGGGATATTGAGGGCGTGAAAATCGGTGCAGGCACACACAAGCGTCTTGCTGATGTTCCTTTTAGGATCACAAGCAAGACAACGGGCGAAAATCATGTTGTGGTAACTGATGATAACGGGCAATTCTCCACTTCTGCTGAATGGGCTTCTCATAAGCACAATACAAACGCAGGAAAGACCAGCGAGGACGGTGTGTGGTTTGGAACTTCTGAACCAGACGACAGCAAGGGTGCATTACCTTATGATACCTACATCATTGAAGAATTACGCTCTGATAGTAACAAAGGCTTTGAACTTATCCCACCTTTTGAAATCGTGGTATCAAGAAATAACCTTGTGATTGATTTAGGAACGCTGACTGATGAATACGAAAAAGAAATCTCTATCCATACCACAGCGACCAGCAAGGACGGCGAAAAGACTATCCTTGCAGGAAAAGAGGTAACAATCGTTGATACTGTCAAATTAGACGGACTTACAAAAGGCACAAAGTATCAGTTCAAAGGCTGGCAGATGTTAAAGGAAGAAAACGCCGAGCTTATCATTGACGGGAAACGTGTAGAAAACGATTATACCTTTGTCGCTGATGATGAAGAAATGAAAGTGGAAATTTCCTATACATTCAATGCGTCTGCTTTAGGTGGCAAGAACCTTGTTACCTTTGAAGAATTGTATGATTTCAGCAATCCAGACGAACCCGTGAAAGTTGCGGAACATAAAGACATTGAGGACGACGGGCAGACCGTACTTATCACAGAGCGTATCATCAAAATTCATACGACTGCTACCGATAAGGACGGCAACAAAGAGCTTGAAGCTGGAAAAGACGTTACAATCATTGATACCGTAACCTTAGAGGGCTTAGAAGTCGGTACACAGTACAAACTTGTGGGCTGGCAGATGTTGAAAGAAGAAAATGCAGAGCTTCTTATCAATGGAAAGCGTGTGGAAAGTGATTATACTTTTACTGCTGACAGCGAAACTATGAAAGTGGAAGTTGCCTTTACCTTTGACGCTACTTCTCTTGACGGCAAACAGCTTGTAACTTTTGAAGAATTGTACGATTTAAGCAATCCAGACGAGCCGAAGAAAGTTACCGAGCATAAGGATATTGAGGATAAGGGACAGACGATTACTTTTAAGGAAAAGCCAGAAGAACCAGAAAAACCCGAAACACCACCGACACCAGAAAAGCCTAACAGACCTAGCGACAGTCCCAAAACGGGCGACAGTACAAATGTAATGGCATTTATCGTGATGTTGCTTGCGTCTGCTGGTGGACTGGCTGGAACATATCTTTACAAACGCCGTAAAATGAAGAAATCATAAGGCGGTAACGGTATGAGGAAAGAAAAATCACGCTCTCCGCCGAAGCTGTCAAACGGCAGACTTTTGCTTATTCTGGCTTGTCTGCCAACAACCTGCAAGAACACGGATAGTCAAGGGTGCGTAAGCATTGATTTTACCCTTTACTATCGGTGGGATTGCTGGTACTTCCCGAACCGCCAGAATAAGAAATCACAATCAAAAAACTTATCAAAAATAGAAAGAAACGAGGTAAAACAATATGGAAATGAAATATGTCGTGCCAGATATGGCACAGTCTTTTGGAACTCTTGAATTTGCAGGCGAAAGCGAGCCAGTCTTTGAAAGAGATAAAAATAACCGCAGGGTCTTAGCCAGACGAAGCTATAACCTTTATTCTGACGTACAGAAAGGCGAAAATGTTGTGGTGGAAATTCCCGTGCAGGCTGGCGAAAAGCAGTTCAAGTATGAGCAGAAAGTAAAACTTGTCAATCCGAAGTTATACGGCAGAGGTTACGCAATCGGGGATATGGGACATACCGATTATGTGTTGCTTGCTGATGATATTGTAGCAGTTGAAGAAAAGTAAAGGAGTGAAGAATTTATGAGATTATCAAACGGGTTTGTTATTGACAAAGAGAAAACATTTGGAGAATTAAAATTTACAGCGGTGCGTGATGTGTTCTTGCAGAATGAGGACGGGACACCGAGTACCCAGCTTAAAAAGCGTATCTATGATTTGAAGTGCAGTCTGCATGGTGGAATTATCCCCGTGTCTGTACCGCCAGAAGTACCGTTAAGGGAATTTCCGTACAATGCAGTTGTGGAGCTTGTCAATCCAGTAGCCGATACGGTATCACGAAAAACCTATACGGGTGCAGATGTGGACTGGTATGTAAAGGCAGAGGATATTGTATTGAAGAATAAAGGTAACCAGAACGCAGGCAGTCTACAGAACCCTACACCGCAGGGACAGCCGAAGAAATAAAAGTGATGTATTTGTCTTAATTTTGATTGACACGAACAACGCAGAGTGATATATTTATCTCATAAAGATACAAAAACATCTCATTTGAAAGGAGAGATAAATATGTCAAAGAAACAAATTAAAAAAATTATTTTTATGGGGGTAGGGTGTGCTTTATTGCTTATTGTTGGTACAATCTACTCCCTATTATACAATGATGGACGCTGGGTCAAAAATATGGATATGTCGGAATATGTATTTTCTTACAAGGATATTCCTATGTTAGTAATTGGAGCTTTAATAGCACTATATGCTATCTATATAGTAATTATCTGCTTTAAAAATGTCTTTTCAAAAAACAGCAGGGAAAAACGATATTCAAGAACAATTTCTCCTTACTGGGGATTTTGTGGAATGTTTGGTTTTCTGGGGTTTGGCGGATTTTGGACATACTATAAATTTGGAGAAATATTTCCTTTTGCTTTTTTCATATTTTTTGGTTTTTTCAGTTTTTTCTTTGAAGGTAAA
>NZ_JBKTXS010000042.1:0-7634 GCF_046951855.1 Lentihominibacter sp.
GATAAAGTCACTATCAAGGGACCCGGTACAGATCTTTCATTTTCCATAAAAGATATTCCCGCCATAAAATGTGGAGGCGAATGCAATATTCCTGATGGAGAGGTTTACACAGCTCCTGTAAAAGACTCAATAAACGGAATCATTTCCTACAATACCCCGTCAGAAGAACAAGGTTTCACCTTCGAAAACATTATATTTGAAATAAAAAACGGAAAAATCATCAAGGCTTCTTCCAACAATAATGATAGGATAAATAAGTTGCTGGATACTGATGAAGGCGCAAGATTCTTCGGTGAATTTGCTTTAGGAGTCAACCCCTATATCCTTCACCCAATGAAGGATACGCTTTTTGATGAGAAAATTGCAGGCAGTTTTCATCTTACACCGGGAGCAGCCTATGAAGATGCTTTTAACGGTAATAAATCAGCTGTCCACTGGGATCTTGTCACTATACAAAGACCTGAATACGGAGGAGGCGAAATATATTTCGATAACAAACTCATAAGAAAAGACGGCATATTTACTCTTCCTGAGCTGGAATGCCTCAATCCCGAAAATCTTAAATAAAAACAGGAGATCCGAATCACAGGATCTCCTACTTTTTATCTTATTTCATTAACCTATTATACATTTAAAACAATACATTCTATTTCTTCATAAACTTTCTGCTCAGCAATATTCCTATTATACACAATACTGCTATTACTGCCACTATCACAAGTATTGTTATTGGGAAGCTGTCCCCTGTTTCAGCAGACTTGTCCTTATCCTGAGTCGCATTCTGCGCTTTAGTCTCATCAGTATCCTCAATTCCGTTTCCCTCTTTATCTTCTTTTGTGGTTTCTCCGCTGTTTACATCATCTTGGCTGTTTTCGTTAGTATCACCAATTGTCTGATCGCTTTCTGAATCAGATTCATCGGTAACTGTTCCTTCTGTGTTATCTCCGCCGGAATTTTCTTTGTCAGGATCTTCGACTGCCAAAACAAACGGTGACAGGCTGTCAACTTGTATTGCAACAACTCCGTCTTTGACAGTAGATTCATATGTCTCTTTATATACATCCTCTGAAACTTCATTTTCCTGATCTCCTTCAGACGGAACTTTTTCTGTATAATGGAGAACTGTAGCATTCCAGCCCTCATATTTGTCTTCTACTTTAAATGTAAGAGTTATAGAATCTTCAAAAGTTCCTTCAAGAGATATTTCATATACTCCTAATACCACCTTATCTGCAACAGTTTTTATTATATCTTCATACGAAATGATGCTTCCCGAATCTCCCATTGATTCAGCAGTTATCTCGGTGACATTTAATTTAGCTCCCTCACTGAAATTGCCTGAAAGAGTTATACCTGAATCATTATCTTTAAGTTCATCATTTTCAGTTTCAGTTGCATCCGGTACCTCAGGAATATTCGGCTCATCAGGGGTCTGTGGTTTATCTGAAGGCTTCTGTTCTTCTCCCGTTTTCTTCTTAATAGTTACAATCACAGAAGCAGACTTACTTGAATCTTCCTTGGAAACAGCCTTAATCGTAACTGACTCAGCACTTTCATCTGAGGATATAGTAAGTTTGCCATTATCATCTATAACAGTATTCTCGCTTTTATTTCCTGAAACGCTCCATTCGACCTCTGTGGAAAAATCACCTTTTCCGGCAACAGATACGCCAAAAGTTTTTTGCTCACCCTGTTCCAAAGTGATTTCTGCAGGATTTACCTTTACAGATGTTATCTCTGCTTTCTCTTTTACAGTGATTGTCTGCACTGCGGTTTTAGTTACATTTCCGGTTTTATAACTGATAGTGATATCAGTATCAGTTATCTTAAGTGCCTGATCTGTATACGTAACCTTACTTGTCACATCTTCAGTCGAGCCGTCGCTGAATATTGCTGTTACTTTCATGCCTGAAGCATTGAATTTATCGCCCTCTGTATATACTGTTTTTTCAGGAGGCGTTGTTATTTTAATGGAACTCAATGTTGCCGGCTCGGAATCAGGTTCCTGAGATGTATCAGTGCCACTGTTCACAGGAATTACATAATCCGAATGTATATAGGCATACATGCTGTCAAAACTATAATTTCCCGAACTGCTGTTTACTCCTGTTCTGCTACTGTTCAAAACCGCATCGCTCTGTATCTTATAGAAGGAATTTTTAGTTTCACTGTTTAAGCAAACTACTGAATAACTTGCCGAAGAACCCGTTGAATAAAGCACACTGGAGCCGGAAGCTGTAGACGCTTCTTTTCTCACATTCACATCATTATAATTGTTTTTATCTGATGTAGCTATCGTATCTTTTATTCCAATAGTATATTTGTCATAATCCTTGCTTCCACCGGATTTATCAAGGCTGTAAGCAATATTGGCTGCTTTTTCTCCCCAAAACGGATCTGATGCATATTTCACATTCAGACCGCTGGCTTTATTCCCGAGAAAACCACCGAAATATCTCCAATCTTTAGGATTCAGATATCCCCTTGACATCCAGCCATTGGCAAAATCTTTTATGCAGACATCTACACTGGCATATGTATATGAACTTGTCCCCGATGAACTGTCAACAGCATTTAGACCAAAAAGATTATTCTTGTTCTTAGCTATAGAACTGCTTCCCCATGCACTTTCATTAGCAGCTATACCTGTCATTAAAAGCGCATTGACTCCATATGTATTCTGATTGTTCACAAAGCTGTTTCCGGTATTATACATCTTAGAACTGCTTGAAGATCTGCTGTTTATCATAGAACTTAGAGTACTGCTGCTGTATGAAGTAACGGTTCTCATAGGCAGATATTGATAATAATTATAATACGGACTTTTTGGATTCACAGAATTGCTTCTCGTGTTATTCTGATAATCTGACAGCATGGTAGCATAATCGGTATAAAAATAATGTCCATCGTAACTGTAGTATTTAACTCCTGTCTTTAAATATGAAGGAGCTTTGCCATTGTCAAGTTTGGTGTTATAGCCCGGCGTAGTCATATCACATACTATACCGTGAAGGAGTCTTCCGTTTGAAACTTCATACCCGCTGATAACTTTTGCACTATCAACAGAAATGATCTGAACTTCACTGGAATTGACAAGACCTACTACGCCTGACATCATGAACTTTACCTTGCCGCCGCTTGTCCCAAGATAAGCCGCATCAGCACCATAATCTCCATTAGTATACCCTGCTTTTCCCGTTGCTGCTTCCGTATATGATGTTGTATCGTTACTTTTAGTATTAAAATTCACCACATATGAAGAAGACCTTGCAGACCTGCTTCTTGTCTGTCTTGTCGGGTCAACCACTTCAGATTCCGGAAATTTACCGTCAAAATCTTCAGATTCCGTGATGTTGCCGTTCTCATCCATTATAGTTATTTCTCTGTATTGATTCTCATCACTGAGAGATTCAGATGACTTTTCACTGCCGGCTTCCGCAGCGCTGCTTTCTAAAATAAAAGCACCATTTACCATTAAGCACAGCGAAAGAGCCAATGCCAGTATCTTTCGTTTTTTCACTTTTCCTTATCCTCCTTTTATCACATTATATTAAAATTTACATTAAAATCTCACATACAACTCATTTTTTAGTCAAAATACATGCTGTCTGGCGAGTTTAAATAGTTTTCTGTAAATGTTTTATGTAAATTACATTTCTTCTTTTCTATTTAATTTTAACAGAAACTTATCTAAAAAATCTTCAAATGGATTCATATCTAATTTCAAACGATTCAGTTGATATAAGCTTCGTAAAAACATATAATTTCATTCACCTCCTTTGATTAATTTACATAATTCTAAACTTGTCAATCAGCTTTTTTAGTACTTTTATCTGCTTTTCTTAAGCAAACTATGCTATAATGATACCTTAAAAACGTTGAAATGTCAATGTTTTAAGCCTTTAGTAAATTTCCATTACAACTTACTAAGTTTTTATAAAAACTAATTTTTAAATATTATTTTTTACAACTTATTATCTTAATTTACTTTTCTTCATTTATCTTGCCGTAAAAAAAAGAACGTCTGATTTTAATTTCAGATGCTCTTTTTTACTTATCCTATAAGTCATTATCATCAAAGCCATTCCAGTCTGCCCAGTTTTCAGTTTCTTCCGAAGCTTTCTTTTTTACAGCTTTTTTCTGTTCTGATTTTTCCTTTCTGACAATATTTTCTGAAACTTCACCGTCAATATGCCGGTTTTCTCTGTGATAATCTATGTTCTCATGACATTCATCATCTTGATTCTCTTTTTTGCCGCTGATGTCATCCTTTGATTTTTTCTTTTTAGATAAAATTATTGCTATTATTATTATCAACACAATTGGTACCGCAATAATGATTACCATAAATAAGGTCTTTCCGGAAATACCCTCATCGGGTTTTTCGTCTACACCTTTGAGCTCTGTTTCCGCTACAGGCTGATCCGGAGAAGATGTTTGAGTTATAATTTGCTGGGAAGCAGCACTTCCGGATATTGATATTGTTTTAGAAGCAGAAGGAGTTTCGCTCATATAAACCTCATTGAGATCATACATCTCTCTTGTCGCCACCTGTAACACTGTATCTCCTTCATCTAAAGCCTGAAACTCTATATTAAAAGTAACACTGCCGTCAGTACTGGCTTCCTTAAGCTGTATATAGCCGGAATTTCCCGTACTGCTTCCTCCTGATATATACGTAAGTTTCTCTGTATCATATGACAGACTTCCGTCAACACGCCCTATATCGCCTCCTCCAAAGGTAACAGCAACAGTAAAAGTATCTCCTCCTTTTATATTATCTCCTCCGCTTATTGTTACAGAGGATGCTGCGAATACCTTAGGCGAGATGATGGGTATCAGCAAAGCTAATACCATCACCGTTATTATCATTTTTCTTAAAATACATTCTGCTAAATTTTCTTTCTCTTTACAATGCGTCATCATAAACCCCTCGAATCATTATCGCTGTTTACGGCAGCTGGCAAGCAGATACAGGCATACTATTGTAAACAGGAATCTCAAATACTACAGGATAATTGTCGTTGCTGCTGTAAGCTCTTTTCACAATGCTACCTTCACCTGCCGCGCCTGCAACATTAGTCATATATTGATGAGTACCTACTTTATTTACACCATTTTTAACATTGAACTTCTTAGTATAGTATGAATCCTGTTTGTTGGAAACATACTCTCCTGAATAAAATTTTGCTCCGCCTTCAATAGATTTATACGGAGTATTCCAAGGTCTGGAATAACTTGTCGCTCCTACTCCCGAGCCCTTCGCATACCATAACCCTCTCTGTATCGCATTCATAGAGCTTGTCGTATATGCTCCAATATTGAAAAAGTTATAATATCCTTGATACCCCGGATATGTACCTGATACAAGGCTGCTTCCGTTCCATCCCTGTTCCTGTATTATCATTGCTGCAAGAACGTTAGGATTTACTCCTGTATTTTTTCCCGCAGCATTTATCAGCGCAGAATATGAACTATACCCGCCTCCCGGATTCCTACTCTGCATGAAAGATCCGTTTATTACTGCTGCCACTGTATTAGCGCTTTGCGATCCACTGTCATACTTATGAGTCATAAACTGATATATTCCGCTTTCACTCAAGAAATTCCTGGGGTCCATATAATATGCCACAACTTTATCGCTTGCCGCATACCAGCCTCCGTCAAATGTAGACCATGTCTTCGTAGCTGAGTTATATGATCCGGGGGCTGTAGATCTGTATGATACAGGTGAAGAAGAGCTGACAAGATTAGTAGATACATTGGCAGTTTCCTTTGAAATGGCCTGTGACCATGTATATCCTACATTATACGACTTGAATATCCATTGAGGGTGAGATGCATGAAGAACCCTAAGCCCCGGCTTATAACTTTCAGGAAATCCCTGAGATGTCATATATGATTCAAATTCACTGTCTGAAGTTACCGTTTTCACTGTTACATAATCAGAACATATATATCCGTCCTTAGCGGCACTGTATTGATACTTGTACCATACTTTCCCGTCGCTTGCCTTGGCGGATCCGGTAATAGTCACTGCTGTTCCCTTAGGCAGTGTCGTAAGTCTGCTGTAGTTGGTTCCCGGACCACTCCTTACATTAAGACCACTCGGCGCTGTTGTCGTTCCCATCTGGAAGGTAACAGGCTTACTGGACGTTCCTCCTGTATTGTCACCCGTATTTCCGCTGTCTTCTTTATCTGTAACTTTCACATAATCAGCTGAAACATATCCAAATCTTCCGTTATATGTAAGTTTATACCAAAGTTTTCCTGAAGTATCTTTTGCACTGCCGACAATCTCAAAAGTTTTTCCCTTGGCCAGAGTACCGATACTTCCGTAACTGGTTCCCGGTCCGCTTCTTACTGTAAGAGGATCCGACTTGGTATTTACTGTTCCTTTAGAATTCTGAGGCTTCTCTGTAGCTCCTGAATCAGTTTTTACAGTAACATATTTTGATGATACATAACCTGTCTTTCCGCTATATGTAAGTCTATACCACCACGTTCCTGAACTGTCTTGAGCCTTGCCTGTCACCGCAAAAGTTTTGCCCTTTGCCAATGTTCCAAGACTGCTGTAGCTTGCACCCGGACCACTTCTTACCGTAAGAGGATCAGTTTTTGTATTTACTGTACCTGTAGTTCCTTTTATCTCCGTAACACTTGTAGAAGTGGAGCTGGTCTTGACATATGCAGAAGAAACATACCCGGTTTTTCCGTTAAAATCAAAAGTATACCACCATACTCCTGAAAAATCTTGAACCTTTCCTTTTATGGTAAAAGTCTTTCCTTTGGCAATACTTCCCAGACTTTTATAACTGGAACCGGGTCCGCTTCTTACCGTAAGAGGATCAGTTTTTGTATTTACCGTTCCTTGTGTATTCGAAACCGATATTACAGAATTTTGTTTTATGTTAACATATTTCGATGATACATAACCCGTCTTTGAGCCATAGTTTAATTTATACCATGTGACCCCTGACGAATCTTTGGCAGAGCCTTTAACGACAAAAGTTTTACCTTGACTTAAAGAGCCTATTCTTGAATAATTTGTTCCCGGACCGCTCCTCACATACAGTAAGTCAGCGGTAACTTTAGCAGTTTCTCCTGAGGCGTACACCCTCCCATAATCTGCAGAAGGCAATCCTGCGAAAATCATTACAGCCATCATCAGCGCAACTGTTATTAAAATCAGTCTGTTAATTCTTGTAAATCGTCTTGTTGACATAACTCCCTCCTTGTATACCATGTTTTTTGTATCTATTTTCATAGTTTTTTAGCGTGATTTACAATGGAATTATACAGCAAAAACGTTGAAAAGTCAATATATACAGCCCTTTTGATATTACCTCCGCATCTTCCAATTTAAGTCAAAATTCAAACAAATATATAAATTATTTTTCTATTATATATATCTCTCTTATTACATTACTGATATAAGCCAACAACAGTCAATATAAATTGATGCCCTGTGGTTTCTGTGTTTGACCTGCACGCCATATCATAGATACGGGCAGGTCTTTTCACTGTAAAACCACCACGGGCTAAAGCCCTGTGGTTTCTGTGTTTGACCTGCGCGCCGTATCATAGATACGGGCAGGTCTTTTCACTGTAAAACCACCACGGGCTAAAGCCCT
>NZ_JBKTXS010000042.1:7734-13033 GCF_046951855.1 Lentihominibacter sp.
GTGGTTTCTGTGTTTGACCTGCGCGCCGTATCATAGATACGGGCAGGTCATAAAAAAACTCAGAAAACGCATTTGTTTTCTGAGTTTCTATTTAGTTACATAGTTTTGGCCGTATAGGCTTTTTTCTCAAGGGCTATTTTTGCTTTTTCGAGTAATGTAAGACTTCGCTGTTCGTCTTCAGCATCGATAAGAACTGCAAAATTACAACTGTCTCTCAGATATACCGGTGCTCTGACGATTCTATTGCTCACCTGATACCTTGCCAAAAGCTGTGATGCCGTAGAAACAACATAATAGCCGGAAAAGAAAAGATAGCATTTTTTATTATTCAAAGGGATTCCTCCCATCTATCAGATTTATATAAGTTTTTTAATCATACGAATGTATGTAGTCATAAAATCTGCACGCTTTATCTCTCTATCAGAAACAAGATCATATTCGGCTTCTTTTTCTTCTCCGTTATATATGATCATACTGCCCACTTTTCCACCCTTTTCTATTGGTAACTTGAGATCATCATATATTTCGATTTTTTTCTTTATATTGTCCTTACTGCCTTTTTTTACTGTGATTCCCAGATCATCTTCAGCTACAGCAGAAAATTTTACTTCATCACCTTTCGATACAGATACATCCTTTATTTTCTCACCTTTTTCAGCAAACTGCACTGTCTGATAATTGGCAAATCCATAATCCAGAAGCTTCGCCATCTCGGCAAACCTTATTTTGCTCGTTTCACACCCAAGTACCACTGCTATAAGTCTTGTTGAATCTCTTTCTGCAGCACCTGAAAGACAATAACCTGCATCCTGTGTAAAACCGGTCTTGACACCTATTGCTCCGCTATAATTTCTGATTAACTTATTTGTATTAGTCAGGGTAAATTTGCTTTCCTTTCCGGGAAGTCCTACCTTGATATCTTCTTGCCATGCCGTAAACCATTCTCGTGCATTTTCAAATTTCATAAGCTCTCTGGATATCATTCCTATATCATATGCACAGGAATAATGCTTTGCTACAGGAAGGCCATTGGTATTCACAAAATGACTATCCTTAAGACCCATTTTATTTGCACGTTGGTTCATCAGCTCCACGAAACTTTCCACACTTCCACTAAGATGCTCTGCGAGAGCAACACAGGTAGCGTTTAATTTTTCTATAGTTTGGGAACAATTTTTACTGATGAAAATAAAATAATATGTCTACTTCTTTATTTTCGTGAACTTCTATTCTCTGAATTAATTCCGATACAACTTCTTTATTCAGAGTATCAATTGACATATGATTTTTAAATTTATTAATCCATCTGATTAAAGCCAGATCCTGCTCATCAGACGAATTTTCTTTTTTCTTTTGTAATTGCTCAATTTTATTTTTAAAAAAGGCTATTTGATCATTATATTTTTTCTTTAAAAGAAGATATTCATCTTTTGATACTATATTATCTATATAGCTCTCATAAAGCTTTTCTTTATATGTATTAAGCTTTTTTAACTCATCGTTTACATGCTCTAATTCACTTTCTATATTAGAAACTACTTTTTTAAACTCAATAGATTTTATCCTTTCAATTTCTTCTTCTTGTAAAATCCGCTCTCCTTCTTTATGTATAGCAGATAAAACTATATCTATCAAAACTTTTTCATGAATTTTATGGCTTGTACATGTTAAATTCCCATGAGCTTTATAAGTTTTACATACGTAATATCTTTCTTTAGGTTTATTTTTACTTCTGGTAAGAGCTCGCACCATCGTTTTTCCACAATCTGCACAAAATAATCGTCTTGCAAAAATAGAATCATCTTTTTCAATAGCTTTAACAGGAACACTTTTCTTACGTTTAATCTCCTGAGCCATCTCAAATGTAACCTTATCTATTATAGGGACATGTGTATTTTCAACTCTAATCCAATCTTTCTTGTCCACTGTCTTTTTACGTTTTGACTTAAATGAAGTTTTTACTGCCTTATTCTGAATTATATTTCCAATATAAACTTCATTTTCTAAAATCCCTTTCACAGTTTGAGAAACCCAACATTTATCTGACTCCCTCTCATGTGGATTATAATAATTCTGCTTTAATTGTGTTCTTTTATAGATAGCAGGTCTAAGAACCCCTTCTTCTGTAAGAATTCTTGCAATTTTACTTTTACCCATCCCGGCCAAATAAAGTGAAAAAATAAACCTTACTACATTTGCTGCATAATCATCTGGAATTAAACGATGATGATTGTTTGGGTCTTTAATATATCCATATGGAGCTGACGAACCTATAAATTCGCCTCTAAGCTGCTTAATACGAAAGCTCGCTTTTATATTAGCAGACAAATCCTCACAATACCATTCATTTATCAATCCATTTATTTGCCTTGCTTTTTTATTTCCTAAAACATTAGTATCTACATTATCTACAACACCTATAAAACGTATTCCCCATTCAACAAAATCATGATGAAGGTATCTTTCTAAATGCTCTATATTTCTTGTAAATCTTGCTTGAGTTTTTGCAATAACAATTTCAAAACGTCCTAATTTAGCATCCTCTATAAGTTTATTAAACTCCGGACGATCAGCATATAATCCACTATAATCATCATCCCGATATATTTTTGCGATCCTAAAATTATGTTGTTTTGCATATTCAATTAGCATCGATTCTTGATTTTTTATAGATTCACTATAATCACTTTCTTTTTTTTCAATATCTTCTTTAGATAGCCTACAATAAATTGCAGCTCTACTTTTCATTCCTCCTCCTTCTCAGTATTAAGATTTTGAATTGTTTAATTTAGAAAGCTGAGCTTTTAAAATTAACTTTTGAATAACGTTTTCCATACATTCATTTAATGGCCGATTACCATATTTTACATTTACGTTATATTCATTTTCTTTTTTCACTTCATTTTTCATACAAAACCTCCTATTTGTTTATACGTTTACAATATATTAATAAATAAAGGTAATTATTCACATAATAAACACTTACTAAATATAAATATTCATACTATACTTATCAATAGACTTTATAATGATAATGTCATCTTTCTTTGCAACTTTTAAAAGCTCTTTGTACGCAGTACGATTAAAATCTTTTACCGACTGCTTATCAAAATGAATTTTTTCTTTTTTCATACCTAAATTACAAAGAGCTTCAATTTGTCTTTCAAGTTTTTGTTCTTTACTGCTTACTCTTGAATATCCACATTTAATCATTCTCATTACCTCCAAATTTATATAAATATTATTTAGAGGCATTATAAGTTTATTGACTTATTTACCAGAATAATCTGCATAAAAAATAGCAACTATCACAGCTGCCATTTATCATTTTATTATTGCCATTCTTTAAAATTTTTCACCGCTTTATTATTTCTCCAAAACTTATCCATATCAGTAGAAATATACGAAACCAAGGCATCAGTTCCAATATTTTTTAAATTTGATGCCTTCAGTATTTCCTGACCATCTTCTACTAAAGTTGCCAGTATAGTCCAAGAACTTCTTACGCAAGGCCCCATCGTCTCCTATAATGTACTTCCGCAGCTATTACAATCCGGAAAATCAGAAAATTCAGCCTAAAATCCATCTTCTTCATGAAATATAGCAGGATATACTTCTAACATAATATACACTTCTTTCAATACAAAGAAAGCCTATTTAAGATTGGTATGTCGGCATTGTATACTGGAATCACTTCAATCCGATTGCCTTTTTCATTAAATGATGACTTCCTTTTTAAGGTAAACCGGGTATACCGTCTGGTCTGTTCGTACTCCGCACGGATTTACTTCTGTGTACTGTACTGAAAGACTTCCTCCTGTATCTATTCCGGCAACAGAGAGAGGACAGCGGCAAGTTCATCTCCATAGAGAACAACGATCTGCCCGCATGTGATAAAACATTCCAATACTCTGTTGTTATTTGATAAGCCATCTGTAATCCTGTCTGCAATCTACTATATAGTCAGCATAAACGATGTCATCAATTATCTGGAAAATTATCATATAACGTTTTTCAAACAGGATAAAACGGTAGGCATTTCTGGGGATATATTTCCCTGTGAGCCACGGACATCTCTGAGGCATCAGTTCTAATGAATTTGCTGTCTTTTCAAACTCTACAGTCAAGCGTTCCGCTACCTCTGGACTAACCTGTGCCAGAAATGCGGCGTATGAAACAAGCATCTGCGTTGCCCGTTTCGATACAATCACATGGTATTTATTCTGCTTTTCCACGATCTGACGCCTCCTTGATTGCACTACGCATCATAGCAGCGACTTCATCGACAGAGTATCCTTTGCTTCCACGTATCCTATCTTCCTCGACAGCAAGCAGTTCTTCACGGAGCTTCAGCATTTTTTCCCTGCGGTTGTAAGTTTCAATGTCCATAACGACTAAATCGCCCTCACCGTTCTTGGTAAGGAAAACCGGTTCTTCGGTCTTTCGGCACATATCGGCAATCTCGTTATAGTTCTGACGGATGGCTGCAGATGGTCGAATATTCATAGCTTAACTCTCCCTTTATTTTCATATCAATATTATATATATATTATATCTTTTTACGACTATGAGATCAAATATATTTATCTTATCCACTCAGCTCCAACACATTTTGCAAAAATCTGTTCCCATCCGTTGACCTCTAAAGACACGGAAGATTTCATTGCCATCATATACACAATTTCTTTCGCAAGCATATCTATGAATTTTGCAGGAAATTTATTCAAATCAAAGCTGTACGTTTCGCTTTCCTTTTTGCAATTATTTCAAGTGACACATAATGCCTTTTATCCACATTCTCTTCAAAAATATTGTCTAAAACTTTCTTTTATGTCAAATCTCCAATCCATTAATGCTGGTAGTAAGTGAAACTGGAGCGTGATGATCTTTTGGACTGTCCTACCCCAGTTGGTTTTCTATATTTAAGGAAAAATTCATAGTCAAGTATGAAAACATACTTGACTATGAGTACGATTTCATACTATAATGAAAGCCATTTAAGTATGAAATCGTACTAAGGAGGTAAGTTTATGCAGGGAAAAGCAAGTGAAATACAACGGGATTTCAACAAATTTGACAAAGAAATTGATGAATTATACCATGAGACAGCGTTGAAAATGGGGATTTCGGATAGTGCATTTTGTATCTTTTATATTCTTTACGATCTGGGAGATGGCTGTCTGCAAAAGGATATTTGCCACGAAGCTTTTCAAAATAAACAGACAGTCAATTCTTCCATTCGAAAGCTGGTACAAGAGGGATACATTTATCTAAAACAGGGACGAGGACGGGATAAACA
>NZ_JBKTXS010000042.1:13043-13709 GCF_046951855.1 Lentihominibacter sp.
CCGGAAAACAATTTGTTGAAAACCATATTGTGCCGGTAGTTCAAAAAGAAAATGAGGCTTTTAGCGCTCTGAAAGAGGAAGAACAAAAGGAACTTTTACGCTTAACAAATATTTATATAGAAAATTTGAGGAGAAAATTAAATGAGCTTTGATTGCATTTTCCGCAGCAGACTACTGAATTTAGGAGGCGACGCAGAATGAAAACAATTTTACAATTTATAAAACCGTATAAGTGGCTTTGTTTTTTTACATTGATAGTAATGTTTTTAGATGTCGCGGGCGGTTTGCTTATTCCAACCATCACAGCGAACATGATAAATGCCGGTATCAACGGTGGGAATATGGACTATCTAATCCGCAGCGGAATACTTATGCTGATTGTAACAATCGTTACCAGTTTAGGCGCACTGCTGGGAAGCTACCTCGCCGCAGACCTTTCTTCTAAAATTGGCCGGGATATGCGGAACGATCTTTATGATAAGTCGCTTACTTTTTCCTCCTATGATTTTGAACAGTTTGGGACCGGTTCTATGATTACCCGCACACTGAACGATGTAAATGTTGTCCAGCAAGGCGCTGTATGGTTTATCCAAATGGTGCTGCCTGTTCCCGCAGTTTGTATCATGGGAATTGTTATGGCGTTTTCCATTGATACCATGATGGGTT
>NZ_JBKTXS010000043.1:0-13292 GCF_046951855.1 Lentihominibacter sp.
CTATTACACAGAATCCATCGGCTCTCACAAGGGACATGGCAGCTCCTGCGCCTCTGGCAAGCGGTGCAGCGACAAACTTATCGCCAACCTTTCCAACCTTTACTCTCACATATTCCTTATGCTTAAGGCTTGACACTATACGCTTTGATATGTGAGCCTCTATCTGCTCATTTACCGCTTCATTCCTTCTGCCCATAATGCTGAGAAGAGGTGCGACAAAATTTTCAAAGCCTATATATGCCGAAACGGGATATCCCGGAAGGCCTATAACCGGTTTATTTTTCACCATTGCCAGTATAACCGGCTTACCAGGCTTTATGGCAACTCCATGCACTATAACTTCACCCAGCTCCCTGAGAACATGTACCGTATAATCTTCCGTTCCGGCACTTGAGCCTGCATTTATTATCACCATATCATACTTGTCTGCAGCATCAGATACCTTGCTGAGAATCTCATCGTAATCATCCTTTATAGGTGGAAATCTGTGGCCGTTTCCTCCCATGGTCGTTACCATGTTTTCAAACATTCTTGAATTGGACTCAAGTATGCTGCCCTCTTTTATTTCTTCACCGGGTTCTATGATCTCTGTTCCTGTGGGAAAAATCGCCACGTCCGGTTTTTTCACCACATCTATTTCAAGGATTCCTGCTGACAGCAGCACACCTATATCTATAGCTCTGATCTTATGGCTGCCGGGCAATATCATTTCTCCCGCAACGATATCCTCTCCTATTGGTCTTATATGCTGCCACGGAGCCGCCGATGATGTTATTCTCACTCCGTCATCTGTTTCCACTATATCCTCTGCCATAATTACGGCATCATATGGATTGTGAACAGGATCCCCCGTATCCACTACAGTATACATATTTTCCTGCAAAATTACCGGAGAAGTCTCTGTAGCGCCTTCCGTATCTTTTGCCGATACAGCGATTCCGTCCATAGCCGACGCATTGAAAAGAGGTGAGCTGTATCTGGCGTATACTGCGCTCATAGTTACTCTGCCCAGACTTTCCGTTACCGGAATCGTCTCTGCAGGCATGGTTAAAAGCCCCGAAACGGCCTTCAGATATTTTTCTCTTGCCTCATCCACCGAAATGGTGTTCAAATATAGATTTCTCTTCTTGCTCATATATATCCTCTCCTAAAACAGTGTAATCTCTACAAACTCTCCCTGTTTAAGTCCTTCCGAATTGGTATCTGTCAAAGTATATCCGTCAGCCCTTGTCAAAACAGTCATTAAGCCGGACTTTCCCAGAACAGGTATTGCATCGTACACCCCATCACTGCCCTCTGTAAGCTCCAGCGGCATACATGTAGCCTTTCCCCCTGCCGACGGCACATTTTCCGTAATACGCGCAATGGTTTTCTTTGGCTCTTTCTGACAGGTAAGCTGTCTGTACAGCCATGCTATAAACAATTCGAATATCAGCAGCGCAGCTACAGGATGTCCCGGCAGTCCTGCCAGTATTGTCCCGCTTTTGCCGTCATATGCCAAAATAGTAGGCTTTCCCGGTTTTACCGCTATGCCATGGGTAAACACCCCAACGTCTGACAGCTCCTCCATTATGTCTGCAGTATAATCCTTATCTCCCTGAGAACTTCCTCCCGATACGATTACCACATCACTGATGTCCATAGCCTTTGAAATGGCATTCTTTATTGCATCTCTGTCATCTTTAAGAACAAGCTTCTCAGCTACGACAAAACCGTTTTTTTCAGCTGCTGCTGACAGGGAATGAGTATTTATATCTCTGGTCTGCCCCGGTTTTATGGCGCCGTCCGCACCTGCAAGCTCATCGCCTGTGGATATCACCGTCACCTTCCACGGCTTGAAAACCGGTATCTGCGAAACTCCGGCTGATGCCAGAACGCCTGTATCCTGCGGCCTCATTAAGGTACCTTTTCTAAGGAACACCGTCCCCATGCCGATGTCTTCTCCTGCTGATATGACATTCCTTCCAACCGATACAGAATCATACACAGCAATGCTGTTTTCATCAAATTTCTCTGTATGCTCTATCATAACCACCGAATCGGCACCTTCCGGCAGCATACCTCCTGTCGGAACATAACATGCCTGTCCGGGATTGATGCCTTTTGCGGCAGCTTCCCCCATGGACACTTCCCCCACAACATCCAGAAACACAGGAATGCTTTCCGAAACTCCCTGAGTATCTTTGGCTCTCACGGCATATCCGTCAACAGTGGACTTATTAAAGCCGGGAACATTTTCGGCCGCGGTAATATCCTCCGCAAGAACTCTGTTCCGACCTTTTGAAAAATCAATATATTCAACACCGGGAATTTTACCCGCCGCGTTTTCCAGCAGCTTGCCCCGTGCTTCATCAATGGTATCAACATTCAGCAATCTCATATCTTACAGTCCTCTTATCTAATTTATTCTTATTACTATCTCTTTACCTTCTTCATAGCCATCCAGAGCCTTTACTGCGCCTATTACAACATTTTGCAGAGTCCTCTGCACAAAAGGCACCATTCCTATCTCTTTGCCGTCTATGATAAGCTGTATATCAACTTCCTCCTCATGTTCCTTCGTCTTTTTTTCAATCAGATCTGCCAATCTCTCCACTTCCTTTCTTCCATTAATGACAGGAAATCCTCTGTACTCCTGCATTGTTTCTGCTATTACTCCCGATATGGCAATAGCCTCATCGCACATTCTCTTATCTATATCATCAGTATTCCTGCCGGTAATTATTGTAGGACATTTTATTCCGCAGTCGCCTTCCAGTATTATAAAGTCCTCTTTATAATATTTTAAAAGAGCCTCTGCACTCATTCTCGAATCCATCATTATGACTGTATCATTTGGTCCCAGCGCCGTCACTGTGTATGCTCCGCTTTCCCTGTGAACATAAGTGTCCGTCCCAGGCACATCGCTGCGATATTCTTCATAATGTATATCTTTGAGAGTTCCCACCGTATAGCCTCGTCTTCTCAGTTCTTTTATAAGTGCTGAGACTGTAGTTGTCTTTCCCGTCTTGGAAAAACCTTTCACCATAACCATTCTCATTATTATTCTCCAAAATCTATTATTTCATATTGATGATTCATCAAATCCACCGTAAGCAGCTTGCCTTCAAGGCTGCTTTCTTTTCCAAGAAGCAGCTTTATTGCTTCCGCAACTTCCAGCGCCGAAATCACTGCAGGCGTAAAATAAGGATTCCCCGTATCATTTTCGTCTCCTCCGACAGATTCTCCTTCATATAAAGCCTCTATCATTCTTTGACCCGGCATTATAACTGAAACCTGTCCGTTCCAACCGGCCACCGCTCCATGAACAAGAGGAATGCCTGCCTCTTCACATGCCGCTTCCAGCATCTTTCTGGCCTCCGCATTATCAAGAGCATCCACTGCCACATCCGAATCTGCAATGATTTCCCTGACATTTTTTTCATCTATGAAGCTATTGACGGCGATAACTTCCACCTCTGAATTTATCAGCCTGCTCTGCACTGCAGCTTCCTCTGCCTTGGACTTTCCCATATTCTCCTCATTGGAAAATACCTGTCTGTTGAGATTGGTTTCATCAAAAACATCTCCGTCCACGGCGACAACAGTTCCCACGCCGGTGCGTACAAGTCCTTCGATTACTCCCCCGCCAAGACCTCCACAGCCTGCTACGCATGCTTTCTTGCCTGCAAGAATTCTGTTTTCTTCTTGTAAAATGGCAGTATGATTTCTCTCATAACGTCTTTTCCTCATATCATCCTCCCGAAACTTTTGAAAAGGCTTTCAGCAGATCGCCTTCCTGAAGCTTGTCATATATCATTACTCTCTTGTTGTTTACTGAAACAAATCCGAAATTTTTTATCTTCTTGTAATCCAATCCTGCAATCTTCAGCGCTTCATCACATGTACAGCCTTCAGGAACATCATATACACGTTCTTTATCTTCACCGAAATACTTTCTCAGCGTTCCTCTGAGCGTTATGGTTACCTTCATAATTACTCATCCTTTCTATAGGCCAAGTATACACCAACTTTACTTATTTATAAATACGCCAAAACCGGCAAGCTCTTTCTGCTTACCGGCTTTAGTCAAAATTTCAATATTATTTTCTACAAAATAGACCGAATCAGTTCTTCCGGCATTGTGCCGTCTTTATTCCAGCCCATTACTTCATAATACTGATCAAGCATATCATCAAAAGCTTCCTGAGGAATCTTCTGTCCCGCAGCCGGACCTTCGCCTCCCAGAGCTTCTCTTACAAGTCTCTTAGGGATCGTATCGTTGGCTCTGTTAAATCCTTCTCTCTGGTTGAATGCTCTTCCTATGTTGAGAACTCTTCTGCCGACTTCTCCCATTTCTTCGGCAGTCCACTTCTCCCCGGTTATCATAGTAAGCATCTCCGCCATAATGTCATATGTTATAGTCCCCCAAAAGTCGCATATGCATAACGAGAATTTAACTGCATTGAACTCTCCCAGTTCATATACCATCTGACCTTTTCCTTCTGATGTATACGGAGGAACTGCTGCGGCAAATACCTCCACATTCGGAGCATATGCTCTCATATGACATGCGCCTCTGTCGGAAACCGCATACGCCAATGACATTCCCCATGAACCACGTGGCTCATACTGAGGGAATTCAAGCCCTTTAACCTGCATAGCGAAATCTGTACCGCCATATTTTTCGGAGCAGTATTTCACGCCCTTGCATAAATCCGCTCCCACGCCTTCCTGGCGCGCCATCAGCTCTACCATCTCGATCATCTTATCAGCTTCGCCGAATCTGATGCCGAAATCGTAAAGACCCTTTTCTGTCATTTCCATGGCCCATACAATGGTGTCTCCAGCGCTTATGGTATCCAGACCCATATTGTCGCAGACTTCATTAAATTTTACTATATGCTCAGGATCTGTTATACCGGCATTAGGTCCTGCAACGGCAATAGTTTCGTACTCGGGACCTTCACATACGGCATTCCCTATCTTAAGGAAATTGCCGCAGCCCAGTCCGCAGCTTCCGCATCCTCTCTTGCCTTCTCTGTACTGCATGAGTACATCTCCGTTATATTTTTCCCATTCAGGATCGTTTGCTCCCGAGAAATTCTTGTAAGGGACTATTCCGCCGTCTCCGCACGCTTCAAGGAACGCTGTTGTTCCGGCATCGTAAACGAATGTATTGTCTTCCTGAAGAACATCATCGTGAAGTATCTCAAGTATTCTGTCTGTAGTCTTTTCTATATCAGCTACCTTTACACCCTTTGTTCCCTTGATAAGGATAGCCTTCATCTTCTTTGATCCCATTACAGCTCCGATGCCGCCCCTTCCGGCCTGTCTGTAATAGTCGGAATTTATACATGCCATATTGCTAAGCTTTTCGCCTGCAGGTCCGATAGACATTATGCTGTAGTCGGTACCGTACTGCTCCGCTAAAACAGCTTCTGCTTCATGAGATCCTCTGCCCCACAGATCTGCTGCATCAAGAAATTTCACTTTATCGTCTTCGATAACCACATAACATGGCTCCTCCGAAATTCCTTCAAAAATTATCATATCATATCCGGCGAACTTTATCTTTATACCTGCATGACCTCCTATGGAGCAGTCATTCATCGTTCCCGTAGCCGGCGATTTTGCTGCCACCGAAAGCTTTCCCGAACAAGGCACAGGAGTTCCTGTAAGAGGTCCTGTGGTCAGAAACAGCTTGTTGTCTTCACCCAGTGCATCGATCCCCGGGTCAAGCTCTTCATACATATATCTTATTGCCAGACCTTTTGATCCGATGTACTTTCTGGCAAAATCCATTCTCAAAGGCTCCGCGGAGGCCTTTTTTTCTTTTAAATTTATCCTCAATACGTTATTCTGATATCCCAGCATTGTCATAAACTCTACCTCCTTTGCCTATTCAAATGTAAGTGCATTCTGCGGACAAGTCTTCACACACTTAGGATCTCCCTTACAGGTATCGCAGATGTATGATTTTTCATCTCTTATCCTTACGACTTTTTTAGGACATTTTTCCGCACATGTACCGCATCCTATACATTTGTCAAAATCCACTTTAATGTATTCATCAATGCTTATTGCTCCCGTCGGACAATTCTTCTGACAGATACCGCAAAGAATACAATAATGATCCGCATATTTAAGCGCCCCCTTATCATAGTAAGTCTCTATGGCAATTCTGGCCTTTGAAGGTATGTACTCGCCTTCCTTGTATGCAGAACAGACCTGCGCACATAACTGGCAGCCTATACATTTAGCTTTTTTGAATTTGAGTCTTTTCATATTCCTTTACTCCTTCCCCATGCAGAATAGAAAATACATTTTCGTCTCTGTCAATATTTCCGCATATTAAAAAAGTGCAACAGAAGACCTTAAGAAAATGCGCTTTTCTTTGATTAAAAGGTTCTCCTTTGCACAATGGCAGGCTGCAGAATCACTTCTGCCGCCCTAACGTCCTCACCGGCATCTTGTGTCTGATGAGAATCGGAGTGATATTAATATATTTGATATAATTATAACGTACCCACTGAATTTTTGTCAATCATATTAACACCTATCATATCAGCAGCTCCCCCTCTATAAATTTTCTGGTTATCTCATTGCAAGGTTTTTTCAAAATATTTTCGCAGTCGCCTGTCTCTATAATCTTTCCCGCATGCATCATTATCACCTGATCACACATTCGTCTTGCCTGAGCTAAATTGTGAGTCACCGTAACTATGGTTATATCTTCTTTCTCACCTATTTCAACCAGCATCTTCTCTATCTCCGCTGTAGTATGAGGATCTATATTTGCAGTAGGCTCATCCAGCAAAAGAAGTCCCGGTTTAAATGATAATGCCCTGGCAAGTGCAACCTTCTGTTTCTCTCCTCCCGAAAGATTCCACGGTCTCTGTTTTTTAATCTTGTGAATATTAAGTTCCTCCATTAAAAGATTCGTACGAGTTAAAATATCTTCTTTTGAAAAACCTCTTATCTTTAGAGGATAGGCAATATTCTTTTCTACAGTTGAGGATATCAGATAGGGCTCCTGAAATACGAGACTTATATTTGTCCCAGGAAACTCTTTACTGCCATCGTAATAAATATTTCCACAGGTCGGCTTAAGTATTCCTGCCATTATATTGAGAAGCGTACTTTTTCCGGCACCATTAGGCCCTATGACAGCAGTTCTGCTTCCATGTTTTATTTCACCGCTGTCAATGTCAAGTACAGACCTCTCTCCAAAACTCTTTTTCAATAATCTCAGCAATATATGCAACAAATCACCTGCTCTCACGCTCCTGAAAATGATAAAGCACAGCATTCACCATAAAGGATATCAGCAAAAGGATTATTCCTACAGCTATAGCTCTGTCATAGTTTCCCATTCCTTTGAGCTCGGAAATATAAGTAGTCATAACACGTGTCTTACCTTTAATGTTGCCGCCCACTATCATTACTGCTCCCACTTCGGAGACAGCTCTGCCAAAACCTGTAACAACTGCAGTCGTTACTCCAACGCGCATTTCATAAATCAAAAGTCTGCCCCTGCGAATTCTTCCCGCTCCCAGCGTTATCCCAAGAGCATTCACTGCCCTTGCCTTTTCCTTAACTATATTGTAAGTCAAGCCTATGATTATGGGAGTAACAAGACAGACCTGCGCTATTACCATCGCAGGCACAGTATAATTAAGCTGCAGGCTTCCAAGAGGACCTCTTCTCATGAATATCAAAAAAACCGTCAGACCGGCTATTACGGGAGGCAGGCTCATAAACGTATATATGAGCCTGACTATAATTCCCTTACCTTTAAAATCATACGTTCCTATCAATATTCCAGCCGGAATTCCTATAACAGAAGATATTACAACAGATGAAAAAGAGATATAAAGAGACAGTCCCACTATCTGAAAAATTTCCTTATCTGCTGTAAATATTAATTTTATAGCTTCTGTAATCCCGTGTCCGATAGTATCCATATTATATATACCTTTACGCTTTATTTTGCATTTGGAACAAACAATGCTTCACCATATTCTTCCACACCGTATTCACCGATAAGATTCTGTGTATCTTCCGATACTAACCATTCCTGAAATTCCTTCGCTCCCTCATGGTTTATATTCTCATTTTTTTCAGGATTTACACAAATAACCCCATACTGATTATTGAGTAACCCGCTCGGATCTTTTTCGCAAAGGATCTTAAGCGCTGTCTGTCCTCCTACATTCAGCCATGTAGCTCTGTCGGACAATGTATATCCGGCTTTTTCGTCTGTCATGGTGATTACATCTCCCATTCCTGCAGCCGCTTCTATATACCAGTCTCCGGAAGGATTAAGACCTGCTTTTTCCCAAATAGACAATTCTTTCTTATGAGTTCCCGAATCGTCTGCTCTGGATACAAATATCTGTCGGTTTTCCATAATACTCTCAAATGCAGCCAACGCATCATCCTGTGCATTCTTGCTTACGCCCGCAGGATCCGCCTCAGGTCCAATGACAACAAAATCATTATACATTACGTCCATTCTTCCATCTTCATCAGCATGTCCTCCGTCGACATACTCTTTTTCTGCAGCGGGAGAATGAACCAATAATACATCAGCTTCCCCATTCTCTCCCATTTTCATTGCCTCTCCGGAGCCAACTGACACTACATCTACAGTATAGCCTGATTTTTTTTCAAAAACAGGCAGAATCTCATCCAAAAGACCGCTGTCTTTTGTACTGGTCGTAGTTGCCAGAATAATCTTTCCTTTGTTTTCCGTACTTTTCTCTTCATTTCCGCAGCCTGATAATATCGCTGTCATGGAGAACAATACGGCAAGAGCCAAAACTACTGTTAAAATTTTCTTTTTCATAAACTACCTCCGTTTTACATAATAATATCCAATAAATGACGATTGCCATTTATTATCATAAATATTCATTACATAAATCCCAAACAAAAAAGGAATGTATGTAATACGAGTTCTGCCGCAATTATCTACACTTTACGCAGAACAAACAAAAAAGAATTTTTCGGAATGAAAAATTCTTTTTTCGCCTTCATATCATTCCTTTCCATAACGGGAGGCCCGGAAGTTTCCCGACAGGCCCATCGACATATATCTCATGACCTTCGAGTTTTAGAAATATATGTTCGGAATTATTAAATTTTATGATTAACATCAAACTGTCTGTTACAGTTTAACATAATGTTGTTTAAACAACAACATTTTATAAAAAATCACTGTTCATCTTTATTATAAAAAGATTCCGCAGACTGTGGAAACAATATATAAGCCAGCAGTATCTCCTCAGTTGAAGCCTTTTCTCCCAGTTCTTTCTTCTTATTGAAAAACTCAGGCTTGAGAAGATCAGCAGGTCTGCATGTAATAGCCTGTTCTTTTCCCAACACCTTTTTTTGGACAGATTTATTAAAAGGTCTTATAGTCTTTCCGTATTCGCCTTTTAAGATAGCTTTTGTCTGCTTGCTGACCATCTTATAGCGTTCTCCTGTCATTATATTGAATACAGCCTGTGTTCCCACTATCTGTGAGGACGGAGTTACGAGAGGTGGCTCACCCAAATCTTCACGAACTTTAGGAATCTCTTTCAGCACCTCATCAAATCTTTCCTGCATATTCTGTTCCTTCATTTGCATATAAAGATTCGACAGCATTCCTCCGGGTACCTGATATTGGAGAGTTTTGGTATCCACATCCATCATTTTTATATCTATGAGACCTTCCTGCTCTGCATGCCTTCTGAATTTACGAAAATATTCAGCCGCATAAGTCATAGCATCTTCATTGAGCTTTACGTTTAGTCCTCCCGCTTTAAAAGTCTCATACATAACTTCGGTGGCAGGCTGACTCGTTCCCATTGAAAAAGGAGACAGCGCCGTATCTATGACGTCACATCCCGCTTCGGCCGCCTTCATATAAGTCATAGGCGCCACCCCACTGGTGCAGTGAGAATGCACATGAATTGGAACACTGACAGTTTTCTTCAGCATTTTTATTATATTCTCCGCCTCATAAGGCATAAGAAGTCCCGCCATATCCTTTATACATATAGAATCGGCTCCCAGCTCTTCCAGATCCTTAGCCAGCTTCTTCCAGTATTTAAACGTATATTTTTTCCCTACAGTATATGCCATGGCAAGCTGCACGTGCGCACCTTCCTGCTTGGCAGCATAAGCCGCCCGCTCCAGATTCCTCACATCATTAAAAGCATCAAATATACGGAAAATATCTATCCCGTTATCCACAGATTTGCGGATAAACACATCTACCACATCATCGGGATAATGATTATATCCCAGCAGATTCTGACCCCTCAAAAGCATCTGAAGTTTTGTTTTCTTAAACCTCTTTTTCAACTCTTTAAGCCGTTCCCACGGATCTTCGTTCAGATACCTCATGCATACATCAAAGGTAGCTCCGCCCCAGCATTCTATAGAATGATATCCTATCTCATCCATTACTTCTGCCACAGGCAGCATATCCTCAGTTCTCATCCTTGTTGCCATCAGGGACTGGTGAGCATCTCTCAGTATAGTCTCTGTAAATTTCACTTCTCCCTTATTAGAAAAAAACATATAACTACTCCCTTTATATTAATAAGTTGTAAATTTCTTCTTTTAACTCAAATTAGTTTACTAAATTATAAGGATTTTTGCAATAAAATCGTTAAATTTTTACCAGCAAGTACTGATTTCGCAAAACTCATATCTGAGAAACGCAGTATTATAATAATCTTACCTGAATTATTATACTCCTCCATAAATTTACAATACCCATTAAAAAAAGCTTCGTAACTGTCGGTCGTCTCTTTGAACTCAGGACTTATCCCACATCGGTCTTTTTAAGAGGAGGCCTTCTCCTCTCAAATTTTAATAATTTTTTTCAATTACACTATATGTCCGCTTTTAATAGTATCCCTTAAATTTAATAAAAATGTCTTCGTCATTTAAAATCCATCTGACTAAATAAACTGAATTATCTATATTTTATAAAGAAAAATATATACTAATATGGAAAAAACAAGTATAATAATCTTAAATTTACAGCAACAGAACGGGACAGCAGATTTATAAACTTACTTCAGTTTAATTTTATCTATGCGTCTAAGAAGGAAAAGAAATCATGAAAAAATGCCCTAACTGCGGCCATGAAGCCGAGACAAAATTCTGTACTGAATGCGGAGCCCAAATGGCAGATCCAGCCCCTTACTCATCCCGCCAAGATTCGGAAGTAAATACCCTGCCCGAAGAAATAATATCACCATATGAAGAAAATACATCCGGAGAAAGCTCGAATTATATGAATACTTCAGATCAAACCGGCCAAACGTCTGAAACAGACTCATTGCAGTCAGAAAAAACAAATTCTAAGCAGAATGCAGCCTCCGGTTCAGATACATACAGCCAGGCAACCGGAGAAAACAGACAGAATAATGAAACTTATAACTATAAATTCACAGGAGACAGCAACTCCGCTTCCTCTGATTTCAAAACCCCTGATTACACTATACCTAAGCAAGAAGGTGTTTCCTACAAAACTTGGTTTGTCATTCTGTTTCTCGTCATCTTCTGGCCTGTGGGGCTTTATTTAATGTGGTCCAGAAAAAAATTCACCAATGTCGTGAGAATAATAATAACTGCAGGAATAGGAGTTCTTTTTATCTTAAATATTGCATTATCTGCCAGACTGGCTTTAACATCCATATCAGACATTGATCTTGATACTAATATCAGTACTTCCTCGCAGGAATCCACAAAATCCACAACAGAACCAAACACATCTTCAGACTCTGTCACTCTTGGTGAAAAAAATGCTCTGGAATCGGCAAAAGATTATCTGGATTATTCCGCATTTTCATATCAAGGGCTTATAGAGCAACTCGAATTTGAAGGATACAGCAATTCAGAATCTGTGTATGCAGCAGATCACTGTGGAGCGGACTGGAACAACGAAGCCGCACGAATGGCACAGGAATACATAGATTTTATGTCATTCTCCCGTCAGGAACTTGTCGAACAACTTGAATTCGAAGGCTTCACCTCCGAACAAGCAGAATATGGCGTAAAAGCTGTCGGATATTAAAATGTATTTATGCTGAATTATAATCCATATAAATCGTGTCACATCTCTTGACAGCCACTACATCTTGATGATATACTTTTGAAATCATATAACTGACGGATAATGTGGAGCACCACATGGAGTATGATAGATATTTAGCCGGCCGTCTGGGCAGAAAAGCCCGGATTGTCGGCTTTTCTTTTTGAAAAGGGAGGAAATCATATGACTTTAGGATGTGTGCATTCCATAGAATCCATGGGCCTTGTAGATGGACCGGGGATAAGAACTGTTATATTTCTTCAGGGATGCCGTCTTCGATGCAAATACTGCCACAATCCTGACACTTGGGCAGAAAAAGCATCAGAAAACATGATACTTTCACCGGAAGATCTTTTAAAACGTATACTGCGCTTTAAGCCATATTTCGGATCTGACGGCGGCGTTACATTTTCAGGCGGCGAACCTCTTCTTCAATCTGAGTTTCTGTGTGAAATATTGACTATGTGCAAAGATGCCGGCATCCACACGTGTATTGATACAGCAGGCTGCGGCAGAGGAGATTATGAACATATACTTTCTCACACCGACCTTCTTATCTATGACATCAAACATTACACTCAAGACGGATATCTGAAAATAACAGGGTGTTCTGATGATGAAACAAAGCGTTTCCTTGAAACTGCTCAGAATATGGCTGTGCCTCTATGGATCAGACACGTAGTAGTTCCCGGACTTACAGACGGAGATGAACATCTCTCAGGCCTCGAATCATATCTCGAAACACTGACTCATATACAAAAAGTTGAGCTGCTGCCATATCATACCCTCGGAGTACACAAATACCATGAAATGCATATGAAATACCCTCTTGATAAAATCCCTCCGTTATCACATGAAAAAATAGCGGAATGGAACAAACGATTAAACAGAAATTTAACAGCAAATGTTATTTAAACAGGAGGAAAAAATGAGCATTGATGTAAACTGTACAGCCTGGTCCGGTTTTCATACAGGTGAATGGAGACATTTAGTAAACGTACGAAACTTTATTCAGAAAAATTATATCCCCTATACCGGAGATGAGGGCTTTCTCGCACCTGTTTCAAAAAAAACAGAACGTGTATGGAAAAAAGCCAGCGAACTTATCGTAGAAGAAATAAAAAAGGGAGTCATTGATGTTGAAACCAAAACAGTATCCGGAATAAATAATTTCGCTCCCGGTTATATAGATCGCGAGAGTGAAGTAATCGTG